>JAKBCO010000250.1 GCA_021807785.1 Pseudomonadota bacterium | reverse complement strand
CCAGCATCGAGACCATGGCCAAGCTGCGCCCCGCCTTCAGCAAGGACGGCACGGTGACCGCCGGCAACGCCTCCGGCATCAACGACGGCGCCGCGGTGCTGGTGCTGATGTCGGGCGCCGAGGCGGCGAAGCGCGGCCTGACGCCGCTCGCCCGTATCGCCGCCTTCGCCACCGCCGGGGTGGACCCGGCGGTGATGGGCACCGGCCCGATCCCGGCCACCCGCAAGGCACTGGCCCGCGCCGGCTGGAAGGCCGACGACCTCGACCTGATCGAAGCCAACGAGGCGTTCGCCGCCCAGGCCATCGCCGTCAACAAGGACCTGGGCTGGGATACCGCGAAGGTGAACGTCAACGGCGGCGCCATCGCCATCGGCCACCCGATCGGCGCCTCCGGCGCGCGGGTGCTGGTGACCCTGCTGCACGAGATGGGCAAGCGGGACGCGAAAAAGGGCCTGGCCACGCTCTGCATCGGCGGGGGCATGGGCGTCGCGCTCTGCGTGGAACGCTGATGGCCGGGCTCTGGTTCGAGGAGTTCCACGAAGGCCAGGTGTTCGAGCACGCGATGTCGCGCACGGTGACGGAAGCGGACAACGTGCTGTTCACCTGCCTGACGCTGAACCCGCAGCCGCTGCACCTCGATGCCGAATTCGCCAAATCCACCGAGTTCGGCCGCCCGCTGGTGAACTCCATCTTCACGCTCGGCCTCGTGATCGGCATGAGCGTGGGGGAAACCACCCTCGGCACCACCATCGCCAATCTCGGCATGACCAAGGTGGAGTTCCCCCACCCGGTCTTCGCCGGCGACACCATCCGCGCCCGTTCAATTGTGCGCGGCCTGCGCGCCAGCCGCTCCCGCCCCGAGGCAGGGGTGGTGGAGTTCGAGCATCTGGGTATCAATCAGCGCGGGGAGACGGTGGCGCAATGCCTGCGCGCCGCCTTCATGAAACGCCGGCCAGCGCCCTGAGGCGCGGGATCAGATAGGCCAGATCCCGCCCGGCGACACAGACCAGCAGACCGGCATCCGGGGCCGCGTCCTCGGCCGGCAACCCGTCGGCGCCCAACGGCAAGGCAGTGAGGCCCAGGTCGGCATAGACCCTCAGCAACCCCTCGCCGGCCCGCCAGACCGCCGGGTCCCGCCCCTCCTGGGCGGCGAGGTCGCGCAGGCGCCAGATCGCCGAAATGCGGTCGGCCTCCGCCCCGGTCGGATCGCCGAGGCCCAGCAGCACCCGCCCGACCCGGCGGAACGGGATGCCGGCCCGGCCCGCCTCGCCCCAGACCACGCCTTCGGGCGCGGGCAGCCCGGCGGGCGGCGCGAGGCGCGCCCGCGCCGCATCGTCCCAGGGTTCGGCCCGCACCCGGCCGGGGCGCAGCAGGAACCAGAGCGCGAGCAACCCCGGGATCACCGTCAGCGCCAGGCTGACCCGCGGGCCCAGCGAGGCCGGCGATGCGTGGCGAAACAAGGCCAGCCCCAGCACCCCCACCACCAGCGCCAGCAATGAGGCCGCGGTGGCCCCGTCCAGCCGCCCGCCGAACCAGCGCGCCGGCCGATAGAACCGGGCCCGGAACGGCATCAGCATCAGCGCCGACGCCGCCGGCACCAGCGCGACCCAGGTCGGATCGCCGCGATGAACCACCAGCAAGGTGCCGGCGGCGAGCGCCAGCAGCGCGAGCCACCACACCACCGTCACCCGCCGCGCCAGCGCCGCCCCCAGCAGCACCAGCACCGCGCCCAGGACCGAGGGGCCGAAGCGCGCCGCGAGCCCGGCCGCCGGCGGCGGGACCAGCACGCCGAGACCGAGCAGCAGCACGCCCGAGAGTCCGACCGTGGCGATGGCGCCGGTCAGGGCGAATTCCGGTGCCGGCACGCCATGCAGCCGGCGCGGCCGGGCCCCCAGCAGGGCGGCGCCGCGCAGCAGCGCCTCGTTGCCCGCGAACAGCGCCCCGGCCAGGAACAGCGGCACGACGTAATAGCAGAGCCGATAGACCACGATCGCCGCGACCACCCGCGGCGCCGGGATGAAGGGCGCCAGGCCGAACAGCACCGCGCTGTCGAAGACCCCGAGCCCGCCCGGGACGTTGGCCGCGAGGCCGGCCGAATAGGCCGCCACATAGACCCCGAGGAAGACCAGCCAGCCGAGGCCCGGGGCCGGCGGCAGCAGCACCCAGAAGATGGTCGCTGTCAGGGCCACATCGGCGGTGGCCAGCGCCACCTGCGCCAGCGCCATGCGAAACCCGGGCAGTTCGATGGCGTGACCGAACAGGTGCAGCGTGCCCACCAGCCGCGCCAGCCCGACATAGAGTGCGACGATCCCCCACAGCAGCGCCCCGCCAGCATAAACCGCCGCCAGCGGCAGCGCACCCAGCACCGGCACCGCGCGCGGACGCAGGAACAGGATCGCGCCCCCCAGCACCATCCCGCCCAGCCCGAAGGTCAGTGAGCAGAACGCCACCACTCGCGCGATCTGCCGCGGGGTCAGCCCCCATTGGGCATAGAGCCGATAGCGCACCGCGGCGCCGGAGACGGCGGCGAAGCCCAGGCTGTGCGAGAGGGCGTAGGCGCAGAAGGAAGCGAAGGCGACCCGCCGGTAGCCGACCCGCCGCCCGGCATAGATCGTCCCCAGCCGGTCATAGAGCGTGAGCCCGGCATAGGAGGCGACGGTGAAGGCCGCCGCCAGTGCCAGCGTCGCTGGCGGAATTGCCGCCAGCGCCCGGCCGACGGTGGCCAGCCGCAAATCGTGGAAGGTCCGGCGCACCGCGAACAGCGCCGCGAACAGCAGCGCCGCGCCCAGCAGCGCCGGCAGGCTTCGCAGCGCGCCGCGCAGGCGGCTCATCCGCTCAGGATGCGTCCGGGCGGGCGAGCGCGGCCTCGATCAGCGCGATGGTCTCGGCGATGCCGTAGAGGGCGATGAAGCCGCCGAAGCGCGGCCCCTCGGCCTGGCCCAGCAGCACCTGGTAGAGGCAGGCGAACCACGCACGCAGCTCCGGGAACGCATGGCGCTTGCCGACCGCGAAGACCAGGTTCTGCAGGGTCTCGGCATCCGCCCCGGGGTCGAGGCTGCGCAGCGTTTCCGCCAGGTCGGCCAGGGCCGCGCGCTCGGTCGCATCGGGCTGGCGGTAGTGTTTCGTTGGACGAACGAAATCGCGGTAATAGGCGATCGCGTGACCCACCAGCCGGTCGAGCAGCGGCATCGTCTCGGGACTGGCGCCGGGGGCGTAGCGGCGCAGGAACCCCCAGAGGATATCCGGGGTTTCCGCATTCGCCACCGCGGCGAGATTGAGTAGCATGGCGAAGGACACCGGGCTGCCGCCCTGGTTGGGCAGCCGGCCGGCGCCAATATGCCAGGCCGGGTTGACCAGTTGCTCGGCCTCCGCTTGGCCCGGCAGCTTCGTCGCATTGGCGAGCCAGTCATCGACTGCGCGCGGAATCGCGTCGAAATAGAGTCGCTTGGCCCGCTGTGGCTGGTGATACATGAAGTGCGCGAGCGACTCCGGTGGCGCGTAGCGCAGCCATTCCTCCACCGACAGCCCGTTGCCGCGCGACTTGCTGATCTTCTGGCCGTGCTCGTCCAGGAACAGCTCGTAGGTGAACCCTTCCGGCGGGCTGCCGCCCAGGATGCGGCAGATACGCCCGGACAGCCGGACGGAATCGATCAGGTCCTTGCCCGACATCTCGTAATCGACGCCGAGCGCGAACCAGCGCATCGCCCAGTCGGCCTTCCATTGCAGCTTGGCCGCCCCGCCGGTCACCGGCGTCTCGAAGCGCCGGCCGGTTTCGGGATCGGCCCAGGTGACGGTGCCGGCGGCGGGGTCGCGGGCGATCATGGGCACCTGCATCACCACCCCGGTCTCGGGGTGGATCGGCAGGATCGGCGCGTAGGTGGCGCGCCGCTCCGGCCCCAGGGTGGGCAGGATCACCGCCATCACCTCGTCGTAACAGTCCAGCACGCGGCGCAAGGCGGCATCGAACCGGCCGGAGGTGTAAAAGTCGGTGGCGGAGGCGAATTCGTAGTCGAACCCAAACTGGTCGAGGAAGCCGCGCAGGCGGGCGTTGTTGTGCGCGCCGAAACTCTCGTGGGTGCCGAACGGGTCGGGGATGCGGGTGAGCGGGCGGCCGAGGAATGGCACCAGCCGCTCGCGGTTGGGCACGTTGTCGGGGACCTTGCGCAGCCCGTCCATGTCGTCGCTGAAGGCGATCAGGCGGGAGGGGAGGCCGGTGAGACGGGTGAAAGCGTGGCGGACCCAGGAGGTGCGGGCGACCTCGCCGAAGGTGCCGATATGCGGCAGGCCGGAGGGGCCGTAGCCGGTCTCGAACAGCGCCTCGGCGCGGCCGGCGGCGGCGAGGCGGGCGGCGAGCTTCGCCGCTTCCTCGAACGGCCAGGCGCGCGGGGGCGGACTGGGGGGGGCTGACATGGCCGGAAGCTAGGGATGGCCGCGCGGCGGGTCAATTTGGCGCGGGCACCGGACCGCTCTACCCTTCGCGCCGACGCGGCCCGCCACGGCCGCCCCAACAGGAGACGCCGCATGATCGAAGCCTGGACCTGGCCCACGCCCAACGGGCACAAGCTGCATATCGCGCTCGAGGAGCTCGGCCTTCCCTACAAGGTGA
>JAKBCO010000249.1 GCA_021807785.1 Pseudomonadota bacterium | reverse complement strand
GCAGCATATGGCATCGGTGTTCATCGACGGGGAGGCCGGGACCACCGGCCTCGGCATCGCCGCACGGGTCGGCGCGCTGGCCGACATCACGCTTCGCCGCCTGCCGGATGCCCATCGCAAGGACCCCACCGCCCGCCGCGACCTGATGGCCGAGGTGGACTTGGTGGTGCTGTGCCTGCCCGATGACGCGGCGCGTGAAAGCGTGGCGCTGGCCGACGGGCTCGGCAACGCCGCGCCCCGGCTGCTCGACGCCAGCACGGCGCATCGGGTGCATCCGGACTGGACCTACGGCTTCCCGGAAATGACCCCGGGCCAGGCGGAAGCCATCGCGGCGTCGCGCAAGGTCGCCAACCCCGGCTGCTACCCCACCGGCGCGATCGCGCTCCTGCGCCCGCTGGTCGATGCCGGGCTGCTGCCCCCCGACTACCCGGTGACCATCAACGCGGTCAGCGGCTACTCCGGCGGCGGCAAATCCATGATCGTCGCCCATGAAGCCTCCGGCGGGCCGGCGTTCGAGCTCTATGGCCTCGGCCTGGCCCACAAGCATGTGCCGGAAACGCAGCGCAACAGCGGCCTCACCCGGCGGCCGATCTTCGTGCCCTCGGTCGGGCATTACCGCCAGGGGATGCTGGTCTCGGTGCCGCTGCATCTGGACACGCTGCCGGGCCGGCCCAGCGCCGCGGCGCTGCGTGAGGTGTTGGCAGCCCGCTACGCCGACGCGCGGCTGATCGCGGTGCCACCGCCCGATCCGTCCGGCCGGCTAGAGCCGGAGGCGCTGAACGCGACCGACCGGCTGGAACTGTTCGTCTGCGCCAACGAGGCCGAGCGCCAGGCGGTGCTGGTGGCCCGGCTCGACAATCTGGGCAAGGGGGCCTCTGGGGCGGCGGTGCAGAATCTGCGGCTGATGCTGGGCCTGCCGGCATGAGCGGACCGGTCTATGCGCTGGACGGGGTGACCCCACGCATCCACCCCACGGCCTTCATCGCGCCCACCGCGGCGGTGATCGGGGATGTGGAGATCGGCGCCGAGACCGGCATCTGGTTCGCTTGCGTGGTGCGCGGCGACAACAATTACATCCGCATCGGCGCCCGCACCAACATCCAGGACGGCACCATCGTCCATGTGGACACCGCGAAGTTCTGCACCATCATCGGCGATGACGTGACGGTGGGCCACGCCGCGGTGATCCACGCCTGCACGCTGCATGACCGCGCCTTCGTCGGCATCGGTGCCACCGTGCTGGACGGAGCGGTGATTGAGGAAGGCGGGATGCTCGCTGCGGGCGGGCTGCTGACGCCGGGCAAGGTGATCGGCCGCTACGAGCTCTGGACCGGCGCCCCGGCCAAGCTCAAGCGGGTGATGGACGAGGAGGAACGCCGGCGCTTCGATCGCAACGCGGTGGAATACCGTGCGCTGGCAGCGCGCTTCCGCGCCGGGCTGCGCGGGGCCGGCTAGCCCAGCACCCCCTCGCGCCGCAGCGAGCACCAGGCGCCATTGCCGATGATGACATGGTCGTGCAGGGTGATGCCCAGCAGCGCTGCCGCCTGCTTCACCTCACGCGTCATCTCCACATCCTCGGGCGAGGGCCGCGGATCGCCGCTTGGGTGGTTATGAACCAGGATCAGCGCGGTCGCCTGCAATTCAAGCGCGCGCCTGACCACTTCGCGCGGATAGACCGGGGTGTGGTTGACGGTGCCGCGACCCATCACCTCGTCGGCGATCAGCCGGTTGCGGTTGTCGAGGAACAGCACCCGGCATTGCTCGGTCTTCTCGCGCGCCAGCGCCGCCGTCAGGTAGCCGATCAGCCGATCCCAGTTGCTCAGCAGCGGGCGGTCGGCGAGTTCGCCGCGGGCCAGCCGCAGGGCGGCGGCCTGCACGACTTTCAAGGTCGCCGCCGCCGCTTCGCCGATCCCATCGATCGCCAGCAGCGCATTGACCGGGGCGGCGCAGATGGCGGGGAAACTGCCGAATTCCGCCAGAAGCGCGCGCGCGAGCGGCTTTGTGTCGCGCCGCGGCAGGGCGATGTAGAGCACCATTTCCAGCAACTCGTAATCGGCCAGCGCGTCGGCCCCGGCGCGCAACAGACGTGTGCGCATCCGTTCCCGATGCCCCTCGGCACCCGGAGGTGTGCCCGCGGGCAGCGCGATCGGCAGTGTCGCTTCCCGCAACTCCTTGCGCATTCCGCCTCTCCCGCGCGCTCCACGCGGGGCGCGGAGGGTCAGGCCGCCGGATATGGCGGCGCGGTGTAGCCTGCGGGGGAAAGGGTAAAGATTTCCACACCATCCTCGGTGACGCCGACCATGTGCTCGAACTGGGCGGAGAGGCTGCGGTCGCGGGTGACGGCGGTCCAGCCGTCGTCCAGCACCTTCACCTCCGGCCGGCCGGCGTTGACCATCGGCTCGACGGTGAAGAACATGCCTGGGCGCAGCACCGGCCCCTCCCCGCGGCGACCGTAGTGGAGCACGTTCGGCGCCTCGTGGAACTGCCGGCCGATGCCGTGGCCGCAGAAATCGCGCACCACCGAGCAGCGCTGCGATTCTACATAGGTCTGGATAGCATGGCCCACGTCGCCCAGGGTGGCGCCGGGGCGGATCGCGGCGATGCCGCGCCGCAGCGCCTCATACGTCACGTCCATCAGCCGGCGGGCGCGGGTGTTGGCGGTGCCGGCCGCGTACATGCGCGAGGTATCGCCGTGCCAGCCGTTCAGGATCACGGTGACGTCGATGTTGAGGATGTCGCCGTCCTCGAGCCGTCGGTCGCCGGGGATGCCGTGGCAGACCACGTGGTTGACGGAGGTGCAGATGGATTTCGGGAAGCCACGATAGTTCAGCGGCGCCGGGATCGCGCCGTGGCCGGTGATGAACTCATGGCACAGACGGTCGAGTTCGCCGGTAGTGACGCCGGGACGGACATGCGGGGTTATCATGTCGAGCGTCTCGGCGGCGAGACGGCCGGCTGCGCGCATGGGGACGAAATCGGCCGGGGTGTAGAGGGTGATGCGTCGCGTATCGGTGCCGCCATCCATGGCGCGTGCTCCATCGGGCGCCGGCGGCGCCATAACCGGGGCAAGATGCGCGGAGTGGGGTTCGGGGGCAAGGGCGCGCACAGCAAGGCGGGGTTGCGCGCCCGCCGCCTACAACCCCACTCGCTGATTAACGAACCGCAGCGTATAGCCCCGCTTCACGTCGATCCCCGTCGGATACACTCCCACCGCCGCCATCGTCCGGTAATACGCCGCCCAGCGCGCATCCGTCATCGCGCCGATCCCCAGCCGCAGCGCATCCCCCGATTCCACGATCCCGTGCCGGATCATCACGGCCCGCCCGTAGTCAATCAGCGCTTGCGGCATGTCGGGGTTGGCGCGGCGGATCAGCGCGTCGGCCGGCGCCGGGTCCTCGTGCAGATAGGACCGCCAGCCAAGGATCGAGGCATCGACAAAGCGCTGCACCACCCCGGGATTCTCCGCGATCAACCGGCGCGAGGTAGCGATCACGTTGCCGTAGCCCAGATACCCTGCATCCGCGATCGGCAGCACCACCGGATCGAAATGCGCCTCCTCGCGGATCAGGAACGGCTCCGAACCCAGATACCCTTCCTGCACCATCATCCGGTCGGCCAGGAACGGCGCCAGGTTGAAAGTGTACGGCCGCACCTGCGCGTTGCTGTAGCCGTATTTATGCGCCAGAAATCGCCACCATCCGGCGCGCACGTCGGCCGCCACCTCGATCGGCCGACCCTTCAGGTCGGCAAACCCATGCACCCCGGTGCCGGGATGCGCGATCAGCACCGATTCATCCTTCTGGAAGAGCGCGGCGACGGCGACGAACGGCAGGTCCAGCCGGGCAAACTCCACCGCCCGCCCGCCGGCGAGGTCGAATTGCTGTCGCCCCGCCAGCAGAAGTTGCACATGGTTGAGCTGCGGCCCCCCCTCGGCGATGGTCACCTCGAGCCCATGCGCGGCATAGATGCCCGTCGCCACCGCCTGATAGAAGCCGCCGTATTCGGCCTCGGCTTTCCAGTCGAGGCCGAAGATCACCCGTTCCGCCGCCGCTGCGCCGCGCGCGGCGGGCAGCAGCAGCAAGGGCGCGGCGAAGGCGGCGCGCCGGCGCAGCATCAGCCGCGACCGACGAACGGCATCTTGGTCGCCATGATGGTGATGAACTGCACGTTGGTATCCAGCGGCAACTCGGCCATGAAGCGCACCGCGTTGCCGACGTGATCGGCATCCATGGTCGGCTCCACCTTGGTCTCGCCGTTCGCCTGCGGCACGCCACGGGCCATGCGCGCGGTCATCGGCGTGGCCGCGTTGCCGATGTCGATCTGCCCGCAGGCGATATCGAACTGCCGGCCGTCCAGCGCGATCGATTTGGTCAGCCCGGTGATCGCGTGCTTGGTGGAGGTATAGGCCACCGACCCCGGCCGCGGCGCATGGGCGGAAATGGAACCGTTGTTGATGATCCGCCCGCCGCGCGGGGTCTGGTCACGCATCATGCGGAATGCCGCATTGGCGCACAGGAACATCCCGTTCAGGTTGACCGCGACCACCGAGGTCCATTGTTCCCAGGTGAAATCGCCGAAATTGGTGCTGGGCACGTTGCCGCCCGCGTTGTTGAAGAG
>JAKBCO010000248.1 GCA_021807785.1 Pseudomonadota bacterium | reverse complement strand
TCGCTGCCGCGGACGGCCGGGGCGCGCTTCCGTTCACAAGCTCCCGCGGCGCTCCCGGCCCGGCCGGACGCGGCGGCCACGCGCAAGGGCGAGGCCGACCAGGCCCACGCCCAGCAGCGTGATCGCCGCCGGCTCCGGCGCCGCCAGCTGTTGCGGGGCGCTGGTGCTGAAGGTCAGGCCGGACAGCAGCGCGGGATCGTTCGAATCGAGCTGGGTGATCTGGAAGCCGGTGACCGTGTCGGCCTGATACGCCGAGGCGATGCTGAACTCGCGGACGTCCAGGCGCTGATACCCGGTCGCCCCCTGGGTCGCTTCGTCGGTCCACCAGTTGGCTGTCGTGTCGGCGATCGTGTTGTCGGTCGAGGGGTTCTGGTTGTAGTCGCGGGTGTTCACGCCGCCGATCGACGCATAGCTCTCGGACGCGCCGCCGCTGAAATTGATCGTCACCGTGTACTCGTCCGCATTGAGCGTGCCGTAGTAGTTGTTGAGCAGGGCATAGAACGATGCCTGCCCGGTGATGCCGAGCGAGGTCAGGTCGATGGTAAGGGTCGTGCTGGTGCCGGGGCTGGACTGGCCCGCCAGGAAGGCCGAGCCCATGTATTTGCTTGCCCCATAGGCATAGGTCTGAAACGGGATGCCGGTGCCGGTATTGCCGGTTCCCAGCCCGGTCGGGAACAGCGACGGGTTGATGGCGACGTTACCGTTCAGGGAACCGGATATATCGACCGTGGTGAAACCCGCGTGGGCGGGAATGGCCGCCGCGCAGAGCCCGGCAAGGACGATGGCACAGACAGACAAGCCGCGATGCATCATGGCGCTCCCGATCACACGCTATCCCGTGCCGCAACCCGGCTTGCAGAATCGTGTCGTTCTCGGCTGTCGCGGCCGGGTCATTCCATGAGGGTCAGTTCGGGGGTGGGGCTCGCCCTCATGCAGGTATAGTACCATTCCTGCTGATTTTGTCAAGTGACTAATTTTCGCTTGTTCGGCGGGGGGCTTCCCGGCCGGCTCAGGCGGCGCGCGGCTTCGCCTCCCCCCGGCTTTCCGCCAGATGATCGAACGCGCGCCGATAGGTCCCGAGGCCCATCGTCTGCGAGCGCAGCTCGATGATGAAATCGTGCAACTCCGCCTGCGGCACCAGCGCCTCCACCTCGTCCCAGCCGGACCAGCCGGGCTTCTCGGCGTAGCCCAGGATCTGCCCGCGCCGTCCGGTCAGCAGCCGCTGCGCGCGGGCGGTAAATTCGTTGGGAACCAGCACCGAAACCCGGTCGATCGGTTCCAGCAGCACCGGGTCCGCCGCCGCCAGCCCCTCCTTCATGGCGATCTGGGTGGCGGTGCGGAAGGCCATGTCGGAACTGTCCACGCTGTGGAACTGCCCGTCGGTCAGGGTGACCGCGATGTCCACCACCGGATAGCCGAACGGTCCCTTGCGGGCCGCCTCCGCCGCCGCCTCGCCCACCGCGGGGATGAAATTGCGCGGCACCGCGCCGCCCACCACCTTGTCGATGAACGCGAAGCCGGCGCCGCGCTCGCGCGGGGCGATGTCGATCTTCACATCGGCGAACTGCCCGTGCCCGCCGGTCTGGCGCTTGAGCCGTCCGTGCTGGTGGACCGCGCCGCGGATGGTTTCGCGATACGGCACCGAGGGTTTCGCGGTGGTCAGCTTCAGCCCGTAGCTGCGCGCGAGCCGGTCCAGGGTGGCATTGAGATGCATCTCCCCCTGCCCGGCCAGCACCGTCTCCCCGCTGTCCTGGGTATGGATCACGGAAAGCGAGGGGTCCTCCTCGGTCAGCTTCTGCAGGGCGCCCGAAAGTTTCACATCGTCCTTGCGGTCGGTGGTGGTGACCGCCAGCGCGAAGACCGGCGGCGGGGCGGCGGGAAACGGCAGCGGATCGACCGCGACGATGGAGATGGTCGCCCCCGTCGCCACCGGATCCAGCCGGCCCAGCAGGACCGTATCGCCGGCAACCGCCTCCGCCACCTTGGTCGGCTCGCCGCCGGGGGCGCGGTAGATCCCGCCCAGCCTGGTGCCGGCCAGGGTCACCCCGTCCTTCACCGCGCCGCGCCAGACCCGCGCCCAGGAGAGCTTGCCGGTGTGGCCGGCGTGAACGGTACGGAAGACCTGGAGCAACGGCGGCCCCTCGGGGACGATCCCCTTGCGGGACGCGGTCTCGGCCACCCCGGGCGTGTCGTGGCGCAGCGCCTTCCACAGCCGGCGGATGCCGCCGGCGAGGTCGGCGGAGCCCAGCAGCACCTCGGTCACCGCCCCGGCGGCGAGGTCCTTGCGCAGATCGGCGTAGAGTTCCGAGGGCGTCGGCGCGATGTCCTCGAGGACTTTCTCGAGCAGCGCGTCGTCATGGTCGGCCAGGGTCTCGACCAGCTTCGATTTCGCCTCCCGTTCCGCTTCCGTCATGGCGGAGGGAACCCGGATCAGCTCGGACGGCTGGCCCTTGCGGTAGCGATAGGCCCGTTCCGAGACCACATCGACATAGCCGGTGACGGCGCCGCCATCCGCGATCGGCACCTGGCGCAGCACCAGCGGGGCGGCGGCATAGGCCTGCAAGGCCGCCAGCGTGTCGCGCAGGCTGCCTTCCAGGGTGTCGATCTTATTGATGAAGAGCAGGTGCGGCACGCCGGCGTCGGCCAGCGCCTTGAGCAGCGGGGCCGCCGACAGGGCGCGCGCCGGGGCCGGCTCGCAGACCAGCACCGCGAGATCGACCGCCGCCAGCGCGGCGGTGGCTTCATGGGCGAACTCGACCGAGCCGGGGCAATCGATGACCGCCCAGGAATCGCCGAGATAGGTGCAGTGACCCAGGCGGAGCTCGGTGGTCATCGGCCGGTTGCGCGGGTCGGCGGGACGCTTCACCGGGCTGCCGGCGGCGTCCATCAGGGCCTCGAACAAGGTCGATTTGCCGGCGCCGGCGGGGCCGATCAGGGCCACCGAGCGGGGTTCTCTGCCGGTCGGGGTTGCGGACATGACGGCGCCTCCCTCGATTGACGGGCGCCGGCGGGCGCGGCGCCCTGGGCGGCGATCCTAGGCCCGGGGCGCGGCCGGCGGGAAGGGGGCGGAACGCCGAGGCTCGGCGATGATACCGCGGCTCGGGCCATGGCAGGACACCAGGGGTCGGGGCGGTCTCCCTCCCCGCGCCGCGAACCGTGCGCGCGCGGTTGTCCCGGGCACGCCTCACACACGCCTCACAATTGCACGTTCTGCACCGCCGATTCCAACTCCTGGAAAGTCGGCATATGCGAGCTCGGCACCATCTTGCGCCCCGATTCGATGCTGACCTGCGGGGCATTGCCGTGCAGATGCGTCACCAGCACGGCGCGGATCACCTCGAAATATTTCGCTTCCTCGTCAACGATGCTGCCGAGTCGCGCCGACAGCGGGGCCATCAGCCCGTAGGCCAGCAGCACGCCGAGGAAGGTCCCGGTCAGGGCGTCGCCGATCATCTCGCCCAGGATCTTGGGCGGCTGGTCGATGTGACCCATGGTCTTGATGACCCCCAGCACCGCGGCGACGATGCCGAGCGCGGGCAGCGCGTCGGCCATCGCCTGCAGGGCGTGCGGGCCGTGCTGCTCCTCGGCCAGGGTCTTCTTGATCTCGCGCGCCATCACGTCCTCGATCTGGTTCGGATCGTCGGCGTTCATCCCGACGATGCGCAGGTAGTCGCAGATCATCACCGTGGCGTGATGGTTGCCCAGCACCTTGGGGAATTTCTGGAAGGCGGCGCTTTCCTCGGGCTTTTCGATATGCGCCTCCAGCGCCATCGCCCCCTTGGTGGCCGCGAGCCGCACCAGCAGGAACAGAAGACTCAGCAGTTCGAGGTAGTCGGCCTTGCCGTAGCGCGCGCCTTTCAGGGTTTTGCCGATGCCGCCCAGCGTGTGCTTCACGTCGTGCATCGAGTTGCCCATCAGGAAGGTGCCCACCGCGGCGCCGCCGATGCTCATCATCTCGAACGGCAGCGCGGCCAGGACGGCGCCGATCTTGCCGCCGGTGATGACGAAGCTGCCGAACACGCAGACCAGCAGGAAGACGAAGCCGCCGATGGTGAACATCGCCCCCCCTCAGCGCGGCGGCGGCGCGCGCAGCACCAGGATGGAGATGCGACGGTTGGCCGCCGCCAGCGGCTGCGCGGGCAGCAGCAGGTCGTGGCTGCCATGGCCGGTCACCGCCTCCACCCGCGCATCCTTGAGGCCGGCCGCGGTCAGCACCGCCCGCGCGGCGTTGGCGCGCCCGGCCGATAGCGCCCAGTTGGCGCCGGGGCCGGATGGGGCCGAGGCATCGGTGAAGCCGGAAATCCGCACCGGTCCGGGCAGCCCCCCGATTACCCGACCGATCCGCTTCAGCGCCTGCCGCGCCAGCGCGTTGGGCACCGTGGAGCCGGGGGCGAACATCGCGTGCGCCTTGGAATCCAGCAGCATGATGCGCAGGCCGCGCGGGGTGATGTCGATGGCGAGTTGCCCGGCGATGGCGGCGAGCGCGGGATCGGCCGCCAGCGCCTTGCGCAGGGCGGCCCCGGCGGCGGCGAACGCCGTCCGCTGCCCGGCGGCGGCGGCGATGGCGGCGGCGGCGGCAAGCTGGCGCGGCCCGGCGGCGGGGCCCGAGGGCAGCGGCAGCGGCG
>JAKBCO010000031.1 GCA_021807785.1 Pseudomonadota bacterium | reverse complement strand
CGGTCCACCTCCACGTCGCAGATATGGGCGCCGAATCCGGCCCCGGCACCTTGCGCGTTCAGCGTGACTTCCGCGCTGATCGGCCCGCCGGTGCGCCCGGCCTTGAGGGCGATCTGTGCCAGGGTCAGCGGCTCGAAGGCGCCGGCGTTGAGGCCGGCGGGAATCGCCTTGCCGTCCTTCCATTCGACCGCTTCGACCGGGATTTCCCAGATCTGCGCCGCCCGTGCCTTCAGCTGCTCCACCACCCGCTCGGCCGCCCGCGTCACCGCCATGCCGGTGGCGAAGGTCACGCGCGAGCCGCCGGTGAGGAAGGAGAAGCCAATCGAGCCGGTATCGCCCACGATCGGGCGCACCTGCTCGATCGGCAGCCCCAGCACCTCGGCCGCCATCATCGCCATCGAGGCGCGCGAGCCGCCGATATCGGGATTGCCCGAGACGACGCTGACCGAGCCGTCCTCGTTCACATGCACCGCGCCCGAGGATTCGCCGCCGATATTGAACCAGAAGCCGCAGGCGATGCCGCGCCCCTGGCCCGGTTGCAGCGGTGCTTTCCAGTGCGGGTGGTTGCGCGCCGCCTCCAGCACCGGCAGGAAGCCGATATCCTTGTGGGTGACGCCGTAATGGGTCTTCGAGCCCTCGCGCACCCCGTTCATCTCGCGCAGCGCGACCGGATCGAGGCCGAGCTTGCGCGCCAGATCGTCCATCGCGCTTTCCACCGCGAAGGAGGAGATCGGCGCGCCCGGCGCCCGATAGGCCGCGACCTTCGGACGATTGGAGACGACATCGTAGCCGACCACATCGACGTTCGGGATGTCGTACATCGCCAGCCCGCACATGCAGCCGGGGCCGATGGGGGAGCCGCCGAAGGCGCCGGCCTGGTATTTCAGCACCTCGCGCGCCGCCACGATGGCGCCGTCCCGCTTGGCGCCGAGCTTGACCTCGATCACCGCGCCGGAGGTCGGGCCGGAGGCGCGGAAGACTTCCTCCCGCGTCATCATCATCTTGACCGGCCGGCCGGATTTCTGCGACAGCTTCAGTGCGAGCGGCTCCAGATACACGACCGTCTTGCCACCGAAGCCGCCGCCGATCTCCATCGGGAAGGAGCGCAGATCGGCGATCTCCCAGCCCAGCACCTTGGCGGCGTAGGCGCGCACCATGAACTGGCCCTGGGTGGAACTGTAGATCTGCGCCTGCCCGTCGGCCGCCACCGCGGCGACGCAGGCATGGGGCTCGATATAGGCCTGATGCACTGGCTGGGTGGTGTAGCGGCCTTCGACGATGACATCGGCCTCGGCGAAGCCGGCCTCGACGTTGCCCTTGGCGAAGGCGACGCGCTTGGCGATATTGGAGGGCTTCGTGGGCTTCGGCTCGACCCCGGCGGTGAACATGTCCTCGTGCAGCACCGGCGCGTCCGGCGCCATCGCCGCTTCCACCTCGATCACGTGCGGCAGAACCTCGTAGCGCACGTCGATCAGGTCGAGCGCGGCCTCGGCCACCGCCTGGCTGGCGGCGGCCACCGCGGCCACCGCGTGGCCTTCGTAGAGCACCTTGTCGCGGGCGATGCAGTTGCGCGAGAGGTCGCGGAAATTCATCGGCCCTTCGCCGACGAAGGCTTCCTCGTTCGGGATCTCGGGAAAATCCGCTGCGGTCACCACCGCGCGCACGCCCGGCAGGGCCTTGGCCCGGCTGGTGTCGATGGACAGGATGCGCGCGTGGGCGTGCGGGCTGCGTTTGACCTTGCCCCAGATCATCCCGGGCAGGGTCAGGTCGGCGCCGAACGCCGCCCGCCCGGTGACCTTGTCCACCCCATCGGGGCGAACCGGACGGGTGCCGACGACCCGATAGTCCGAAACGAGGTCGTTCATGCCGCTTTCGCCTCCCCGCGCATTTCCGCCGCGGCGTCCATCACCGCGCGGATGATCTTGTCGTAGCCGGTGCACCGGCAGAGGTTGCCGGCCAGCCAGTAGCGGGCTTCCTCCTCGGTCGGATTCGGATTTTCGTCGAGCAGCGCCTTGGTGGCGACGATGAAGCCGGGGGTGCAGAAGCCGCATTGCAGCGCCGCGTGCTCCAGGAACTTCTGTTGCACGGGATGCAGCTTGTCGCCGTCGGCGATGCCTTCCACCGTGGTGACGGTGCAGCCCTCGGCCTCCACCGCCAGCATCAGGCAGGAGCAGACCATCTTGCCATCGACGATGACGGTGCAGGCGCCGCAGTCGCCCGACGCGCAGCCTTCCTTGCTGCCGGTCAGGTTCAGCGTGTTGCGCAGCACATCCAGCAGCGTCTCCTGCGTTTCGCAGAGGAACTCGACCGGTTCCTTGTTGATGGTGGTGGTGACGTGGTGCTTGCTCATGGCGGTCAGTGTCCCTTTACCGCGCGGCCTTGCGCGCGGGCGAATGCGATGGCGGCGGTGCGGCGGGCCATCACCCCCGCCACCTTGATGCGGTATTCGATGGTGCCGCGCTTGTCGGTGATCGGCTTGCAGGCGGCGCGCGCGGCCGCGTCCAGCGCGGCCAGGGTGGCGTCATCCAGCGTGTGGCCCACCAGCGCGGCGGCGGCGGCATCGACCAGAAGCACCGTGGGCGCCACCGCGCCCAGCACGACCCGCGCCGCGGTGCAGACGCCGTTCGCGTCCAGCGTCACATGCACCCCGCAGCCGACCACCGCGATGTCCATCTCGGTGCGTGGAATGAAGCGAAGATAGGCATCGCCCGAGCGCGCCGCGTGCGGCGGCAGGGTGATGGCACGGATGAACTCCCCGGCGGCCAGCGAGGTGCGGCCGGGGCCGGTGGGGATGGTCTCCACCGCCACCACGCGCTCGCCGGCCGGGCCGACCACGATCGCCTTCGCCCCGGCGGCGACCATCGCCGGCACCGAATCGGCCGCCGGCGAGGCGTTGCACAGATTGCCCGCCAGGGTCGCGCGGCCCTGGATCTGTTCGGAGCCGATCAGGTCCATCGCCTCCACCACGCCGGGCCAGGCGGCCTTCAGCGCCGCGTGCGCCTCCATCATCGCCCCCGAGGTGGCGGCGCCGATGGTGAAGCCGGTGGCGGCATCGCCGCTGATCCCGATCATGCCGGGAATGTGTTTGGTATCGACGATCAGCTCGGGCTTCATCCGCCCCGAGCGCAGCTGCACCAGCAGATCGGTGCCGCCGGATAGCGGCCGGGCCCGCCCGGGGGCTCCGGCCAGCAGGGCGACGGCCTCCGCAACGGAGGTGGGCGCGGCATAGTTCAGACTTGGCATGTTCGCTCCTGACGGTGCGCGGCATGGCGCGGCGCGTTGCGGTCCAGGGGGACCGGACGGGATCGGGCCTATTCTACCGCCCGGAAGGCGGGGTGGGTCAAGGCGCCGCCGGCCCCAGCGCGGCGGCGAGACCGAATTCTCCCGGCAGCGCGCCGCGCGGGAAGAGCCGCGTCACATGGCCCATTTTGCGGCCGGGCCGGGCCTCCGCCTTGCCGTAGAGATGGCCGATCAGCCCGTCGGTCGCCGTCACCGCGGGCCAGAGCGCCATTCCCTCGGGCCCCACCAGGTTGCGCATCGCCGCGTCGGAGTGGCGGATGGCCGCCGGCAGCTTCAGGCCGGCAACGGCACGGATATGCAGGTCGAACTGGCTCTCCGGGCAGGCGTCGATGCTCCAATGGCCGGAATTATGCGGGCGCGGGGCGATCTCGTTGACCAGCACCGCGCCCGAGCGGTCCACGAACATCTCGACCGCGAGCAACCCGACCAGATCGAGCGCTTCGGCGAGGCGGAGCGCGATCGCCCGCGCTGCGGCTTCGGTGGCCTCCGGGATGCGCGCCGGGGCCAGGGTGAGGTCGAGGATGCCGTCGCGGTGACGGTTTTCCACCGGATCGAAGCAGGACACCGCGCCGTCCGCGCCACGGGCGACGATCACGCTGATCTCGCAGGCGAAATCCACGAAGCCTTCAAGGATGAGCGGCTTCGGCGCCAGCGCGGCGAAGGCGGGGGCGAGATCGTCGGGATGCCGCAGCCGCGCCTGGCCCTTGCCGTCGTAGCCGTAGCGGGTGGTCTTCAGCACCGCCGGCAGGCCGAGCCGGGACGCCGCCGCGTGCAGCTCCTCGACCGTCGCCACCGCCGCCCAGGGGGCGGTGGCGATGCCGGCCCGGTTGATGAAGGATTTTTCCACCACCCGGTCCTGGCTGACCCGCAGCACATGTGGCCCCGGACGCACCGGCTTCAGCGCCGCCAGCAGCTCGAGCCCCTCGGCGGAGACGTTCTCGAACTCGAAGCTGATCACATCGACCGCGGCGGCGAAGGCGGCGAGCGAGGTCGGATCCACGTAGTCGCTGAGGGTGACGCCGGCGGCGACCTGGGTAGCCGGGGCGTCGGCCTCCCGGGTGAGGATATGGCAGCGATAGCCCAGCCGGGCGGCGGCCAGCGCCGACATCCGGCCGAGCTGCCCGCCGCCGACGAGGCCGATCACCGCGTTCGGCGGCAAGGGAAAGTGGCTCATTCCGGCGCCTCCGGCACGGCTTCGGTCTGGGCGGCGCGCCAGGCGTCCAGCCTTGCGGCGAGCGCGGGATCGGTGCCGGCCAGTATGGCGGCCGCCAGCAGCGCTGCGTTCACCGCCCCGGCGCGGCCGATCGCCAGTGTGCCCACCGGAATCCCGGCCGGCATCTGCACGATGGAGAGCAGGCTGTCCTGGCCGGATAGCGCGTGCGATTCGACCGGCACCCCGAGCACCGGCAGCGGCGTCCAGGCGGCGCACATGCCGGGCAGATGCGCCGCCCCGCCGGCGCCGGCGATGATGACCCGCAGTCCGCGCCCGCGCGCTTCGGTGGCATAGGCGCGCAGGCGGTCTGGCGTGCGATGGGCCGAGACCACGCGCGCCTCGTGCGGGATTTCGAGCCCGGCGAGGGTCTCGGCGGCGTGGCGCATCGTGGGCCAGTCCGACCGGCTGCCCATGATGAGGCCGACCAGCGGCGCGCTCATGCGATATCGTCCGGGATCAGCCGGCTTTCGAGCCAGGCGATCTCGTCCTTCAGCACCAGCTTGCGCTTCTTGAGCCGCTGCATCTGCAGCTGGTCGTAACGGGCGTTCTCGCCCAGCCGCGCGATCACGGTGTCGAGGTCCCGATGCTCGCTGCGCAACTCGTGCAGCTTGCGCGTCAGCGTGTCCTTGTCGGTCAGCATTGCCGCCCTATAGCACGCAAGCGCGAGGGGTGCAGCCGCCGCTTGCAACCGGGGCGGGACGGCGCCATGTTTCCCTCGTGACGCCCGACCGAGGAGCGTCCAGGAGACGTCTCCCCGGCGTGCGCGCCCGGCCCCCGATCGGCGGCCGGCCCCCTGACGCAGGAGAGCGATCGCACATGAGCCTGGAGTCCCATCTCGACCAGCTCCGTGAACGCCATGCCGCGCTGGAAGCGCGCATCCTCGACGAAGACCAACGACCGCGACCCGACAGCGAGACGCTGACCCGATTGAAGATCGAGAAATTGCATCTGAAGGAAGCAATGGAACGGCTGCGAATGCCGGCGGGGTGACGCCCGCGGGGCAAGGCAGATGCGGGGGGTCATCCCCCTGGTGAGGGGTCCCGGGGGGCGGTGCTTCCCGGATCTCGCCCCGCCACCACCGCTGCCCGCAACGGCGCGTGAAAGGCCGGGGTTGCGGCGATGATGTTGCCGCTTTCGCGCGGGTCCTCGTCATCGCTCAGGCCGCGGACGAAGCCTCCCGCCTCGCGCACCAGCAAGGTGCCGGCGGCGATGTCCCAGGGCTTCACCCCGAGCTCCCAGTAGCCGTCAAAGCGTCCGGCCGCTACCCAGGCCAGGTCCAGCGCCGCGGCACCGAAGCGGCGGATGCCGGCGACCCGCGGCATCAGCCGCGCCAGGGTGCGTGAGAACGCCATCCGGTTGGCCGGGGTGACGGCGGCGAAGGGAATCCCGGTGGCGAACAGCGCCTCCCGCAGGTCCTTGCGCGCCGAGACCCGCAGCCGGCGCTCGTTGCAGAACGCCCCGCCCCCCTTTTCGGCCCAGTACATCTCGTCCACCGCCGGGGCATAGATCAGCGCCGCGGCAAGTTCCGAGCCGCCATCGTCCATCCGCTTCTCGAGGCCGATGGAAATCGCCCAGTGCGGCACCCCGTGCAGGAAATTGGTGGTGCCGTCCAGCGGATCCACCACCCAGCGCCAGGCCCAGCGGGCGGAGCCGGCCGCGCCCGACTCCTCCATCAGGAAGGCGTAGCCGGGGCGCGCCTTGGCGAGCTCCTCGCGCAGCGTGTTCTCGGCCCGCAGATCGGCCTGCGAGACGAAATCGCCCGGCCCTTTCACGCTCACCTGCAGCTGCTCGACTTCGGCGAAATCGCGCAGCAGGCGCTTGGCCGCCTTCTGGGCGGCGTTGGCCATCACTGTCAGGTGCGGCGAAAGATGCAGGGCCACCGTTCAGCCCTTGGCGCGCTCGACGTAGCTGCCGTCCTCGGTCTTCACCACCACCCGTTCCCCGGTCTCGATGAAGGGGGGCACCGAGGTCTTCACCCCGTTCGACAGCTTCGCCGGCTTGTAGGAGGAGGCAGCGGTCTGCCCCTTCACCACCGGGTCAGCCTCCACCACTTCCAGCACCACGGTGGGCGGCAGGTGGATCGCCACCGGATCGCCTTCCACCAGATCGACCGTGACCGGCATGTTGTCCTGCAGGAACGGCGCCGAGTCGCCCAGCAGCGCGGCCGGGATATGCGCCTGCTCGAACGTCTCGGGGTCCATCAGGACGATGTTGTCGCCATCGGTGTAGGAGTAGGTGTACTCTTTCTCGTCGGTGGTCAGCCGCTCGACCGTATCGGCGGTGCGCCAGCGTTCGTTGGTCTTGTTGCCGGATTTCAGGTCGCGCATCTCCACCTGGATGAAGGCGCCGCCCTTGCCGGGGGTGATGATCTGCTGCTTGAGCACGGTCCAGCGGCGGCCCTCGTGCTCGATCACCTGACCGGCGCGGATCAGGTTGGCCTGCTGTTTCATGGGTTCGTCTCGGTGGGCTGCGGGGGAAGGCCGGGCTTCTAGCCCCTGGGGCCGGACGCGGCAAGGCGCCGCCGGCTGAGACATAATGATTGACGCATATGACGGCCCCGGGGCACAGTCCTCGGGTCCAAGACAATGCGCCGGGCCATCGGGACCGCGGCGCGCAGGAGGGAGAAACCGCCATGCGTCGCCGCTTGCCGCGACTGATCGCCGCTGCCGCCATTGCCCTGCTCTGGGGTGCCGCGCCGGCGCTTGCCACCAACGGATACTTCGCCGCCGGCTATGGCATGATCGAAAACGGTCGCGGCGGCGTCGGGATCGCCACCACCGACGATGCGATGGGCGGGGCCAACAACCCCGCGACCATGGCCTTCGCCCCGGCGGAGACCGATCTCGGTTTCTATCTCTTCATGCCGAGCCGCTCAGCCAGCCGCAGCGGAAATGCCTACGGGTTGAACGGCAGCGCCGGCAGCGGAGCGAATGATTTCGTCATCCCCGAGCTCGGGGTGAACGTCCCGCTGGGGCCACGCTGGAACGTGGGCCTGACCATCTACGGCAACGGCGGCATGAACACGACCTATCCGGGAGGGCAAATTCCGGCCGGGTTCTGCGGCAAGGGCGCGCCGGCGGCCAATCTGCTCTGCGGGGTGGGGCCGCTCGGGGTCGATCTGACCCAGGTGGTGATCGCGCCCACGCTTGCCTTCAAGGCGACGCCGCGGCTCTCGCTCGGGATCGCACCGCTGTTCGCGGTGCAGCATTTCGCCGCCCAGGGGTTGCAGGCGTTCGCCGGCGTCTCCTCGGCCCCGACCGACCTGACCAACCGCAGCTATGACAACAGCTATGGCGGCGGGGTGCGGGTCGGCCTGCTGTACCGCGCCACCCCGACCCTCAATCTGGGGCTCACCTACCAGACCCGCATCTACATGACCAATCTCAGCCGCTATGCGGGGCTGTTCGCCGGTGCCGGCGGCTTCGACATCCCGGCCCAGTTCGGCGCCGGCCTCGCCTGGCAGGTCACGCCGACGGTGCAGCTGGCGATGGATTACGAGCGGATCTTCTATTCAACCATTCCGGCGGTCGCCGACTCGTCCACCGTGCCCAACGCGCTCGGCACCAGCAACGGCCGCGGGTTCGGCTGGCGCGACATCAACGTGTTCCGTTTCGGGGTGGACTGGCGGGTGCTTCCGAGCCTGACCCTGCGCGCAGGCTACAACCATGGCGGCAACCCGGTGAATTCGGCCGATGTAACCTTCAACATCCTGGCGCCGGGGATCGTGACCGATCAGGCGTCGGTGGGCTTCTCCTGGGTGGTGGCGCCCGGATGGACGGTCAATTTCGCCTATGCCCACGCGTTCAAGCGTGGCCTGTCAGGGCCGACCAACCCGCTGGTGCCGGGCGGCGGGACCGATCACGTCACGCTCGAGGAGGACGAGGTCGGGTTCGGGATCGCGGTGGCCCTGTAGCCGGCGGATCATGGGCCGACCGGCCGGTGCAGGAGCCGGTCGTGACGCGAGAGCGCACCTCGCCCACTGGCCCCGAGCAGAGGACTTCAGCCTATCCCGCAAGCGCGCCGGCGGGCATCGCTGCCCGCTCGGCGGCGCGGGCAGCGTAGGCGAAGGCGCGGCGGGCCGCTGGGTCCGCCGGATCGGCCGGCAGGCGTTCGGTGCCGAGGCGCGGCAGGACGGGGGCGGTCATGGCGCGGGCAGCTCGGGTGGGGTGGCGACCAGCATGGCATAGAGGCGCTGCGCCACCCGCGGATGCGCGACCAGGGCGGCGGTCTCCTCGAACGCCGCCTGCAACCGCGCCGGGGCCGGGCCGTCCGCCGGTGGCTCCAGCAGCAGGATCAGGGCATCGACGGTGAAGCCGAGTTCCTGCGGCGCGACTTCGGCGGCCAGCAGCTGGGTGGCGGCGGCCGATGCGGCCTCGCCCAGCAGGGTGCGGCGCCGGGCGGCCGGTGCGTTCAGGAATCCGGCCGCGAGATCGATCTGCGGGGTGAGGGCGAGCAGCTGGTCGCGGGTGGTGGCGCTCATGGGTTCGCGCTCTCAGCTGTCGGTGGGGCTGGGCGGCGGCGGGGCGGGCGGCGCGCGCCTTGGGCGGGTGGCGGAGGGCGCCGCGGTGCCGGTTGGCGGCGGCGGTGGCACCGTCCCGGGTCGCGCCGGCGCCGGCGGTGGCGCGGGCGAGGGCACATAAACATTCGATGACCGCGCTCCACCCGGCGATGTTCAGGCGCTTCGGCTTGATATCGACATCGGTCACCTTCACCAGCCGGCCGTCCCAGGGATCATCGATGCTGTAGGTCCGGGGCGGCCCGGCCGCCACCGCCAGCACGAAATGCCCACCGGTGGCCCCCGGGGAACTCACCCGCAACGGCACCGGCAGCCCGCCGCTCAAGGCGCTGTCGATGTCGGTCAGGCGCGTGTCGATGGCGGTATCATCGGCCGGTTGAAACGTGAACTGCACGCCGGTGCCCGCGCTCAGCGTGCTCAGCGCCGCGGCGATCATCATCCCGGCGCCGCCGGTGTCGCGGTTGGTGGCCACCCTCGGCCACCGCGGTACTCAGCACCCGCGTCACCCAGGCCCGCTGTTCCGGCGTCGGCATCTGTCTCGATCCCGCCTGCGTGTCCTCACGCGGCGCCGTGCCCGAACGGACCGTCAGGTCTCGCCCACGCCGCGGCAAAACTTGATCCGCATCAATGCCCAGCCCGCCCCTGACGGCGCAGCCTCCGCCGGTCATCGGTTCAGGGAGTGTACCATGTCGTTACGCGATATCCTGGTGGTGCTGGACCCGCCCGCCACCGCCGACCCGCAGCTCGCGCTGGCGCTCGATCTCGCCGTCCGCCACGGGGGGCGGATCACCGGCTTCTGCCCGCTCGATCTGATCGAGGCCCCGCGCGCCGCGCTCGCGCTCGCCGGCTATTCGGAGGCGCTGCTGGCGGAACAGGACCAGCCTGACCCGCCGATTCCGCCCACCCGCTCGGAGGGCGTTTTCCGCGCCGCGCTCGCCGACCGCGGGGTCGAAGGGAACTGGATCGGCGGCATGTCGGACCCGCCAGGCGGGCTGATCCGCCTCGCCCATCACGCCGACCTGGTGGTGTTTCGCCAGCCCGATCCCGCCAACCCGCGCGCCGGCCGCCAGGAGGAACTGATCGAGCAGGTGCTGCTGCAATCGGGCCGCCCGCTGTTGCTGATCCCCTACGCGGGCCGTTTCGACGGCTTCGGGGGCAACGTGCTGATCGCCTGGACCGAAACCCGCGAATCCGCCCGCGCCGTGCATGATGCGCTGCCGCTGCTGGCAGCAGCCAAGCAGGTCACCGCGCTCACGGTGATGCCGCCGGCCGCCGCCGCCGTCGATGCCCCGCCTCCGGCGACCGAACTGGCCCGCCATCTGCAACGCCACGGCATCCATGCCACCGCGCTGCGCAGCGTGACCGAGGACATCCCCGACGCCGACGCGCTGCTGTCCTATATCTGCGACATCGGCGCCGACCTGCTGGTGATGGGTGGCTACGGGCACTCGCCGTTGCGCGAGCGGCTGCGCGGCGGGGTGACGCGCTCGCTCTTGCGGCATATGACGGTGCCCGTGCTGATGTCGCATTAGCGCGGCCCCCTCCCGGGGCCGCCGAGGAGGCCCGATGGTCGAGGATGCCCGTGAGCGGGCGAAGCAGCTCGCCGAGACGTTGCAGGATCGCGGTCATGCCGCCCAGGCAAGCGAGGTCGGCCACGCCGCCGGGGCGGTGGCCACCGTGGAGCAGGCGTTCCTGCGCGGCCTGCGCGACGCCCTGCAAAGCGCGCTGACCGCGATCGAGGCGATCGACCCGGTCAGCGCCGGCGCGATCGACGAGTTGCGCCTGGAGGTGGACAAGCACCTGGGCCCCCACGCATGAGCCGCGTCGCCTATGTCAACGGTCGCTACCTGAAGCTGTCCGAGGCGGCGGTGAACGTCGAGGATCGCGGCTACCAGTTCGCCGATGGCATCTACGAGGTCATCCACGTCTTCGACGGCCGGCTGATCGATGCGGAACGGCATCTGGAACGCCTCGCGCGGTCGTTGCGCGAACTCCGGCTGCCGGCGCCGATGGGCGCGGCGCCGCTGCTGCGGGTGATCGCGGAAGTGGCCCGCCGCAACCGGGTGCGCGAGGGGCTGATTTACATGCAGGTGACGCGCGGGGTGGCGCGGCGCGATCACGCCTTTCCCAACCCGGCCGTGCCGCCGGCGCTGGTGGTGACGGCGCGGCGTACCCCGCCGTTTCCGGCCTCGGCGGCGGCGAACGCGGTCGCCGCCATCACGCAGCGCGACCAGCGCTGGGCGCGCTGCGACATCAAGACCGTCGGGCTGACCGCCAATGTGCTGGCCAAGCAGGCGGCGCGGGAAGCCGGCGCGGCGGAGGCGATCCAGTACGACGCCGACGGGATGGTGACCGAGGGGGCGTCCTCCAACGTCTGGATCGTCGATGCGGCGGGGCATCTGCGCACCCGCGAATTGTCCGATGCGATCCTGCCCGGCTGCACGCGGGCGGCGCTGATCGGGTTGCTGGACGGCACCGGCGTGACCCTGGACGAGCGCGCCTTCAGCCTGGCGGAGCTGCGCGCGGCGCGGGAGATCTTCGTCACCAGCGCCACCAGCTTCGTCAAGCCGGTGATCCGGCTGGACGGCACGGCGGTGGGCGACGGCACCGTGGGGCCGGTCACTGCCGCCCTGTTCGACCGTTTCGCCGCCCATGTCCGGGGTGACGGCCGCAACGCACGGTAGCGGGGCGCCGCCGGGCGCGCTATCTGAGCCGGATGCACCTCGATTGCCCGAACTGCGCGGCGAGCTACGACGTGCCGGACGCGCTGCTGCCCGGCCGGCGGCGGGTGCGCTGCGCGCGCTGCGGGCACCAATGGGCCTATGCCGCGCCGGGGCCGCTCGCGGTGCCGTTCAGCGTGCCGGAGACCGAGGCGCCGGCCGCGCCGCCGCGCCCGGCCCCGTTGGCGCCGCGCCCGCTGGTGCCACCGCGTCCGAGCCGCGCGTTGCGCCTGGCCTGGGCCGGCAGCGCGCTGCTGCTGGCGGTGGGGCTGATCGCCGCGCTGGCGCTGCACCGGCCGATCGCCCGCGTCTGGCCGCCCAGCCTGCGGCTTTATGCCGCGCTGGGCCTGGCTCGCTGAGGACCGCCCGATGTACGTCCCCGATGCGTTCCGCCAGGATGATCCCGCGCTGCTCGCCGACGCAATCCGCGGCTGCGGCCTGGGGGTGCTGGTGACCCTGGGCGATGACGGGCTGGTGGCGAGCCATGTACCGATGCTGCTGGACCCCGACCCGGCGCCGTTCGGCACGCTGCGCGGGCATCTCGCCTCGCCCAACCCGCAGGCCCGGGGGGTCGCGCAGGGCGTCGCGGCGCTGGCGATCTTCACCGGGCCGGACGGCTACATCACCCCGAGCTGGTACGAGACCAAGCGCCGCACCGGGGCGGTGGTGCCGACCTGGAACTACATCGCGGTTCATGCCTACGGACCGATCGCGTTCTTCGCTGACGCGGACCGGCTGCGCGACGTCGTCACAAGGCTGACCGCGCGCCACGAGGCGGCGCGGGCTGAGCCCTGGGCGGTGACCGACGCCCCGCCGGCGTTCATCGACGGGATGCTGCGCGGGATCGTGGGGTTCGAGATCCCGATCGCGCGGCTGGAGGGCAAGTGGAAGCTGAGCCAGAATCGCCCGCCGGCGGATCGCGCCGGCGTGGTGGCGGGGCTGGAGCAGGACGGCGCCGCGGCCCTGGCCGCCGCCGTGGCCGCGGCGAAGCGGGGCTGAACCGAGGCATCATGGACAGCATCTTTCGCGGCGATCTGACCTCGCCCTCCGGGCGGGCGCGGGCTTGGATCGACGCGCTGTTCGTCGATCACGCGATCTTCCGGCTGGTCTGGACCAACGCCGCGGCGGTGGCGCCCGGGGTGCTCTATCGCGCCAACCACCCGACGCCGGGGCAACTCGCGGTGATGACGCGGCGCTGGGGGCTGCGCACGCTGATCACCTTGCGCGGGCCGACCGGCAACGGCTCCGACGCGCTGGCGCGGGAGGCGGCAGCGCGGCTGGGGCTGCGCGTGATCGACATGGCGATGGACAGCCGCGGCGCGCCGCAGCCGGAGCGGATCCTGCGGCTGGCCGAGATCTACCGCGAGATGGCGCGCCCGGCGCTGATCCATTGCAAATCCGGCGCCGACCGGGCCGGGCTGGCGGCGGGCGTGTTCGTGCTGGCGAACGGGGGGACCGCGGCGGCGGCGGGGGCGCAGCTGTCGTGGCGGTTCGGGCATGTGCGGCGGTCGCGGACCGGGATCCTGGATGCGTTCTTCCTGACCTATGCGGGGCAGGCGGAGGGGCGGGTCGGGTTTCTCGACTGGGTGCGCGACGAGTACGATCCGGCGGCGCTGCGGCGGGATTTCCGGGGCGGCGGGGTGGCGAGTTTCCTGAACGACCGGGTGTTGCGGCGGGAGTAGGGGGGGGACGGGCCGCCGCCCGCCCGGTGGCCGCCCTTGCCCCCGGCGCCGGCCGCCGCTATGACGCGCGCCTTCGCGCGCTCCGGGCCTTGTCAGGGCATGCCCGGCCGCGATCCGCGCCCCATCTCGGGGCGCCGTCAACCCGGAAGGAGTGATGAAATGCCCAAGGTGAAGACCAAATCCTCGGTCAAGAAGCGATTCAAGATCACCGCCACCGGCAAGGTGCTGGCCGGGCCCGGCAAGAAGCGCCACAACCTGTCGGCGCGCAGCCAGAAGGCCAAGCGCACCAATCGCGGCAGCCAGACGCTGACCCCGATGGACGGGCGCACGGTGAAGCAATGGGCCCCCTACGGGCTGGCATAAGGGGCACGCGACATGGCACGAGTGAAACGGGGCACCACCACCCACGCCCGGCACAAGAAGGTCCTGGAACAATCGAAGGGCTTCGTCGGCCGTTCCGGCAGCACCTATCGCGCGGCGCGCGAGCGGCTGGAGAAATCGCTGCAATACGCCTACCGCGACCGGCGCAACAAGAAGCGCGATTTCCGCGGCCTCTGGATCCAGCGCATCAACGCCGCGGTGCGCGAGCACGGGCTGACCTATGCGCGCTTCATCGACGGGCTGAAGAAGGCCGGGATCGAGATCGACCGCAAGGTATTGGCCGCGATCGCCTATGACGACGCGGCGTCCTTCGCCGAGATCGTGAAGAAGGCGCAGGCGGCGCTGGGCTAGCTCGGGCATCCCCAGGCCCGCCATCGCCCCGCGTCATGGCCGGCCTTGCGCCGGCCATCCGCCCCCGACCCGCGTGGCCGACATGAGCCCGCCGGGTCAGGGGGGACTGGCCGTCACCAAGCCGGCCAGCCAGGGGTCAACCCGATCACCGGACCCGGCCGCATGACCGACGACCTCCATACCCTCGAAACCGAAACCGCCGCTGCTATCGAAGCCGCCGCCGACCCGCGCGCGCTGGAAGCCGTCCGCGTCGGCCTGCTTGGCCGCAACGGCCGCCTCACCGCGCTGCTGCGCGACCTCGGCAAGACACCGCCCGAAGACCGCCGCGCCCGCGGCGCCGCCCTCAACGCGCTCCGCGACCGCCTGGCCGCCGCGCTGGAAGCCCGCCGCGTGACGCTGGACGAAGCCGCGCTCACAGCCCGCCTCGCCGCCGAGCGCATCGATGTGACCCTGCCGCCGCCGCCGCGCCCGCAGGGCCTCATCCACCCGATCAGTCGCAGCATGGAGGAGATGGCCGCCATTTTCGGCGCCATGGGCTTCGCCATCGCCGAAGGCCCGGACGTGGAGACGGACTGGCACAATTTCTCCGCCCTCAACATCCCCGCCCATCACCCGGCCCGCGACGATCAGGACACGTTCTACCTCACGGCCCCGGCGGGCGCGCCGCCACCGGTCCTGCGCACCCACACCTCCCCGGTGCAGGTCCGCGCCATGCTCGCCCGCGGCGTGCCGCTGCGCGTCATCGTCCCCGGCCGCACCTATCGCGCCGATCACGACGCCACCCACAGCCCGATGTTCCACCAGGTGGAGGGGCTGGTGATCGACCGCGACATCACCCTCGGCCACCTCAAGGGCTGCCTGATCGATTTCCTGCGCGCCTTCTTCGCCGTCCCTGACCTGCCGGTGCGCTTCCGCGCCAGCTATTTCCCGTTCACCGAACCCTCGATGGAGGTGGATATCGGCTGGGACCGCAAATCCGGCGCCCTCGGCCAGGGTCAGGACTGGCTGGAGATTCTCGGCTCCGGCATGGTCCACCCGCGCGTGCTCGCCAATGTCGGCATCGACCCGCGCGAGTTCCAGGGCTTCGCCTTCGGCATGGGGATCGAGCGGGTGACCATGCTGAAACACGGCATCCCCGACCTGCGCCCGTTCTACGACAGCGACATCCGCTGGCTGCGCCATTACGGCTTCAACCCGCTCGCCCCGGCGCTGCTGCACGAGGCCGCGTGACGATGAAATTCACCCTCTCCTGGCTGCGCGAGCACCTCGACACCACGGCCGACGCCGACGCGATCGGCGCCACCCTGACCCGCATCGGGCTGGAACTCGAACAGATCACCGATCCCGGCGCCGCGCTCGGCGCGTTCCGCATCGCCGAGGTGCTGGAGGCGGTGCCGCATCCCAACGCCGACCGGCTGCGCGCCTGCACCGTCGAGACCGGCGCCGGCGTGGTCTCGGTGGTCTGCGGCGCGCCCAACGCGCGCACCGGCATGAAGGCGGTGTTCGCGCCGCCCGGGAGTTTCATCCCCGGCACCGGCATCACCCTGAAGACCGGCGAGATCCGCGGCGTCGTCAGCGCCGGGATGCTGCTTTCGGCGCGCGAGATGGGGCTCGGTGACGATCACACCGGTATCCTCGACCTGCCTCCGGAGGCTCCGGTGGGCACGCCCTACGCGCGCTGGGCCGGGCTCGACGACCCGCTGATCGAGATCGCCGTCACCCCCAACCGCGGCGACTGCTTCTCGGTGCGCGGGGTGGCGCGCGACCTCGCCGCCGCCGGCCTCGGCACGCTCAAGCCCTGGGCGCCGGCGTCGGTGCCGCCCGCCTTCGCCGGCGGGCCCGAATGGCGGATCGACTGGCCGGAGGCCTGCCCGTTCGTGCTCGGCCGGGTTATCCGCGCGGTGCGGAACGGCCCGTCGCCGGATTGGCTCGCCCGCCGGCTGACGGCGATCGGGCTGCGGCCGATCAACGCGCTGGTCGATGTGACCAACCTCTTCACCGTCGGTCTCGGCCGCCCGCTGCATGTCTTCGACGTGGCCAAGCTCGCCGGGCCGGTGCTGACGCTGCGGCGCGGGGCCGGGGAGACGTTCCGCGCGCTCAACGGCCGCGACGTTGCGGTAACGGATCAGGACTGCGTGATCGCCGATGCCGCCGGGGTGCAGTCCCTCGCCGGCATCGTCGGTGGCGAGGCGACCGGCTGCGATGCGACCACCACCGAAGTCTTCGTCGAATGCGCGCTGTTCGACCCGGTGCGCATCGCGCTGTCCGGGCGCCGCCACCAGGTGATCTCCGACGCCCGCCAGCGATTCGAGCGCGGGATCGACGCCGCGATCATGCCCGAGGCGCTGGAAGCGGCGACCGCGCTGATCCTGCAACTCTGCGGCGGCAGCCCTGGCACCGTCACCGAAGCCGGCGCCGCGCCGGACCGGCGGCGACAGGCGCGGCTGCGCTTCGCCCGGCTGCGCGACCTCGGCGGGGCCGACGTGCCGGCCGAGGCGGCGGTCGCGTCGCTGCAAGGGCTGGGCTTCGCCGTCACCGCCCGCGACGCGGCCGGGGTGACGGTCGCGGTGCCGTCCTGGCGCAACGACGTGGCCCAAGGCGGCGGGCTCGACCAATCGCCCGATCTGCCGCCTGCCCAGGCCGCCGCCGCCGCCGCCGGCTGTGCCGAGATCGAGCCGGAATGCGATCTGATCGAGGAAGTGCTGCGCCTGCGCGGGCTCGACACCATCCCGCCGGTCTCCCTGCCGCGCGCCGCGCCGGTGCCGGGACCGGTGCTGACGCCCCGCCAGACCCGCGCCGCCGTCACAAGGCGGATGCTGGCCGCGCAAGGGCTGGCCGAATGCGTGACCTTCAGCTTCCTCGACGCCGCCACCGCCGCCCGGTTCGGCGATGCGCCGGAGGGGCTGCGGCTGGCCAACCCGATCGCCTCCGATCTCGACCAGCTGCGCCCGACGCCGCTCGCCACCCTGGCCCAGGCGGCTTCCCGCAATGCCGCGCGGGGCTATGCCGATCTGGCGCTGTTCGAACTCGGCCCCGCCTTCGATGCCGCGGGTCAGGTGCTGGTGGCAGCGGGGCTGCGCACGGGCGCCGCGCCGCGCCATTGGGCGGGGCCGCAGGCGCCGGTGGACGCGATGGCGGCGAAGGCGGATCTCTGGGCCGCGCTCGGCGCGCTGGGCGTGCCGTTCGAGGCGCTGTCGGTCACCCCGGACGCGCCCGGATTCTATCATCCCGGCCAATCGGGAGTGGTGCGCCAGGGGCCGAAGACGGTGCTGGGCCGGTTCGGCGCGCTGCATCCGGGGCTGCTGGCGGCGCTGGATCTGCCCGGGCCGGCGGCCGGGTTCGAGCTGTTCCTGGATGCGGTGGCTGACCCAAAGCGCCGCCGCCGCGCACCCCCCGATCTGCCGGCGTTCCAGCCGGTGCGACGGGATTTCGCCTTCGTGGTGAGCCGCGATACGCCGGCCGAGGCGGTCTTGCGCGCCGCCCGCGGGGCGGAGCGGACGCTGATTACCGGGGTGGCGCTCTTCGACGTCTTCGAGGGCGGCACGCTGGCGGCGGGCGAGCGCTCGCTGGGGGTGGAGGTGACGTTCCAGCCGCGCGAGCGCAGCCTGACCGAGGCCGAGCTCGAGGCGGCGGCGGCGAAGCTGGTGGCGGCGGTGGCGAAGGCGACCGGCGCGCGGTTGCGGTAGCGCGGAATCCGGACACGGCGCGCCCGATCGCTACCCGGCGCCGAACCCGGCGAAGCGGTGCGGCACCGCCTGGATCGCCGCCACCACCGCGCGGCGGGTTGGGGTCGGCGTGTCCGGCGGGAACTCGATCGAGACCGTATCCACCAGCCCCCCGAAGCGCCGCCCGATCGCCGCGGCGATGCCATCGTAATCGGCCCGCGCGCAGAACAGGTCCAGCGTCTCGTCGGAGACCAGCGCCGCCATCTCGGACCATTTGCCCTCGCGCGACAGGGCGTTGAGCCGCACCCCGAGATCCGAGAGCCCATGCAGGTCGAAGACGCCGCGATAGGCCGGGGTGGAGCCGTAGAACGCCACCCGGTAGCGGATCTTCTCCGCCGCCGCCGCCACCGCGGTGCGGTTGGGGCCGGTGGCGATGAAGCCGCCGCCGGTCACCTCGAACCCCGCGCGCGGCTTGCCGGCTTCCTCCAGCTCGGCCGCCAGCTTCGGTTCGACCACCTGTTCCAGGTAGGCGCGGGTGGCGAAGCCGTGCAGGCGGACGCTGTCGGCATGGCGGGCGGCGGCGCGCTGCATCAGCGGCCCCACCGCGGCCAGCGCGATCGGCGGCGCGGGAACACCCAGTGGCGGCGGGCGGAACTCCGGCGTCATCAGGGTGAAATTGTAGTATTTGCCGCGATGGTCGAGCGGCCCGCCGGTCTCCCAGCAGCGGAAGATCGCGCGCAGGCTCTCGACATATTCGCCCATCCTTGCGGCCGGGGCGATCCAGGGCGTGCTGAACCGCCGCTCGTTATGCGCCTTCACCTGGCTGCCGAGGCCGAGCACGAAGCGCCCTGCCGAATGCCGCGCGAGATCCCAGGCTTGGTTGGCGACGATCATCGGGCTGCGCGGAAAGGCGATGGCGACCGAGCTGGCGAGCTGCACCCGCGACGTCGCCAGTGCCGCGAAGGCGAGCGGGGCGAACGGGTCGTGGCGCAGCTCGTTGGCGGTGACGGCGTCGAACCCGTCTGCCTCGGCCTCGCGGGCGGCCTCGGGGCAGGCGCGCCAGTCCTCGACCGGCAGGACCATCGACACGCGCATGAGCGACCTCCCTGTCAGTGGGCCGGAGGGGCGGGCGTGGCGACCAGCGGCATGGCCCGCGCGATCAGGCTGCCGGCGGTGGCGAAATCGCCGGCCCGCAGCGCCTGCCGGGCCTGTTCGATCAGGCGGACCGGGGTGGAGGTATCCTGCTGGCGCGTATGGAACAGCGGCACCGAGCGCGAGAGCAGCCGTGTCTCGGCGCGGCCGAGCGCGCGCAGCGCGGGCGTGGCCTGGTGTTGGGCCACGAGCTGGGCGGCGACGGCAAGGAAATCGGCCGCGGTGGTGGGGGTGGCGGGCAGGATGGCGGTGGCGGGGGCCGTGGTGGCGGCGGCCGAGCCGGCGGGGGAGGCGGCGGCCGGGGCCGCGGCGGGTGGGGACGCGGTGGCCGGGGACGCGGCGTGCGGCGGCGCCACCGCGGCATTGAAACCGGGCAGCGCCGGGGCGGCGGCGGTGAGCAGCAACAGGGGGGCAAGCAAGGCGAGGCGCGGCATCGCGGGGGAACTCCGGGACGGGAAGGCAGGGTAGCGGGTGTGGCGGCCGGCGG
>JAKBCO010000030.1 GCA_021807785.1 Pseudomonadota bacterium | reverse complement strand
GCCGTCCCCACCGAGGCGATCACCGGCGCATGAAGCTCCGTGCGAATATCCTCCGCGGCCAACCCCGCGCCGGCGGCGATGAGCGCCACCGGAACCTCCGCCCCCAGAAGCAGCGGCAGCGGGGCCGCAACGAGGGCCCCGCCGACCTGCCCCGCCGCGTCCCGCAGCACCTCGACCGCAACCAGACCCGCGAGTTCCTCGAACAAGTACCGCGCCGGCGCCACCGCCTCCCGCCGCGCCAGCACGAAGGCGGTGCCCACGTTCGGATGTCCGGCGAAGGGCAGTTCCTCGCGCGGGCCGAAGATGCGCACCCGCGCGCGATGCGCGGGATCGTCGGGCGGCAGCACGAAGGTGGTCTCCGAGAGGTTGAACTCGCGCGCCAGCGCCGCCATCGTCGCCGCGTCCATCCCCCGCGCATCGGGAAACACCGCCAGCGGGTTGCCGCCGAAACGGGTGTCGGTGAAGACATCGACGGTCTCGAACTCGTAACGTGTCACGCGCCTCTCCCGAACGTTCAGCGAGCCCGCTCCAGCGCCGCCGCCACCGCGCGCGCCAGCCGCTCCGCCAGCATGTCAATCTCCGCCTCGGTCACGATGAAGGGCGGGGCGATCACCACATGATCGCCGCGCACCCCGTCGATGGTGCCGCCCATCGGATAGACCGCGAGGCCCTCGGCCAGCGCCGCCGCCTTCACCCGTTCGTGCAGCCGCAGCCCAGGGTCGAAGGGGGCGCGGCTGGTGCGGTCGGCCACCAGCTCGATGGCGCGAAAGAGGCCGCGGCCGCGGATGTCGCCCACCTGCGGATGGTTGCCGAAGCGCGCGACCAGGGCGGCCTCCAGCACCGCGCCCATGGAAGCGGCCCGCGCCACCAGCCCCTCCTCGGCGATGATCCGTTGCACCTCCAGCGCCGCCGCGCAGGCCACCGGATGCGCCTGATAGGTGTGGCCATGCACGAACGCGCCGGACCCGGCGGCCAGCGCCGCCATGATGCGCCCGCCGATCAGGATGCCGCCGATCGGCTGGTAGCCGCCGGCCATGCCCTTGGCGATGATCTGGATATCCGGCGCCACCCCCTCCGCCTCCCAGGCGTGGCGCGTGCCGCAGCGGCCGAGGCCGCACATCACCTCGTCCAGGATCAGCAGCGCCCCGTGGCGGTCGCAGATCTCGCGCACGCGGCGGAAATACCCCGCCGGCGCCGGCACGCAGCCGGCGGTCGCCCCCACCACCGGCTCGGCGATGAAGCCGATCACCCGCTCCGGGCCGAGTCGGACGAACTCCGCCTCCAGCTCGGCGGCCAGCCGGTCCACATACTCCGCCTCGGTCTCGCCCGGGTCCTGGAACCGATAGGCGAACGCCGGCGCGACATGCGAGAACGCCGCCCCCAGCAGCGGCTGATACAGCGCCCGCCGCGCCATGTTCCCGCCGGCGGCCAGCGCCCCCAGCGTGTTGCCGTGATAGCTCTGCCGTCGCGCGATCACCCGCGTCCGCTCCGGCGCGCCCCGTTCCACATGATACTGCCGCGCCAGCTTCAGCGCCGCCTCGGTCGCCTCCGAGCCGGAGGAGCAGAACCACGCGGCGGCGAGCCCACCCGGCGCGTCCCCCACCAGGGCCTCGGCCAACGCCTCCGCCGGCTCGGAAGTGAAGAAGCCGGTATGCGCATACGCGAGCCGTGCCGCCTGGGCGCCGATCGCGGCGGCGACCCGGGCGTTGCCATGCCCCAGGCAGGCCACCGCCGCGCCGCCGGAGCCGTCCAGGATGCGCCGGCCGTCGGCCAGGTGCAGCCACGCCCCCTCCCCACCGACCGCGACGGGCGGGGGCGTGCCGGCGCGGTGCAGCACCCGGCTCATGCGCGGCCGAGTCGCGGCATCACCTCCCCCGCCAGCCGCGCGAGCGAATCGTGCCACGCCCCCGGATCGTCGGCATAGTCGAAGCCGAACACCAGCAGCGCGCCGAAGCCGCCGGTCTCGTGCTGGAGGCGTTCGATCTTCTCGGCCACCGTCGCCGGCGAGCCGATCAGCCAGTTGTGGCGCGCGCAGTATTCCACCGTCACATCGGAATCGGCGATCTCGGGATCGTGCTTGAGGTATTGCAGGAAGCCGAACTGCGCCAGCAGGGGCAGGAAATACTCGCGCATCATCCGCCCCATCATGCCCCCCACCGAGCGCCGCCAAGCCTCGGCGTCGGTCTCGGCGACGAACACCTCCCGCACATGCCGCCAGTCGGCGCGGCTTGGCGTGCGCCCGGTGCGCGCGGCACCCGTTTCCACCGCCTCCCAATGGCTCGCGATATAGCCCGCGTTGAGGTTCAGGCTGAGCGGCAGGAACCCGCGCTCGCCGGCCAGTTTCAGGGTATCCGAACCTTTCGAGAGGCCGGCCACCCCGATCGGCGGATGCGGCGCCTGGAGGGGGCGGATATGCGGGCGCAGGAAGCCGAACATCGGCTCCGGCTTGGTCACGTGCCAGAACTTGCCGCGATGGTCGAAATGCGGCTCGTCGCTCCAGAGCCGCAGGATGATATCCAGCGCCTCGCGGGTCATCTCGCGGTTGGCGCCCGACATGCCATCGACCTGGAACATCGCCCAGTCGGAGGGCAGGCCGGAGGCGGCGATGCCGAAATTGAGCCGCCCGCCGGAGATATGATCCAGCATCGCCACCCGGTTGGCGAGCTCGGCGGGGTGATGATACGGCAGCAGGAACCCGCCGGGGCCGATGCGCAGCCTGGTGGTCTCGCGGAAGGCCTGGGCGATCAGCAGGTCGGGGGCGGGGTGCGGCTCCCAGATCGCGGTGTGGTGCTCGCCGATCCAGGCTTCCTGGTAGCCCAGCGCATCGAGGGCGCGCAGGACCGACAGGTCCCATTCATGCCCGTCGCGCAGGGATCGCTCCGGCGGATGCGAGGGCATGGCGAAATAGCCGAGTTCCATGGCGGTCCTCCCTGGGCGGCGGGGGAGACTACGCCGCCCGGCGCGGGGGAGGGAAGCGGCGACTCAGGCCTCGAGCGGGTCGCCACCGGCGTGGCGTGCCGGGTCCATGGCATCATGGAGCACGCGCGCTACCGCGAGATTGCCATCGGCATCGATCCGATAGACCAGAACATGCCGGGGGCGGGCGACCTCGGCGCGACGGCGGCTGTGGCGGAGGTGATAGAGGCGCGCCCCGTCGCCGAGTTCGTCGCAGGACCTGCTGCCCGGACGTGCCGGATCGGCGAGCAGATCGGCCAGCGCGGCCGACAGCACGCCCCGGTAACGAACCCGGACCGCAGCTCCGAAATGTTCCTCGGTCCAGCGCAGCAGGCTTACGATATCGGCTTGCGCGGCGACGGACAGGCGCAGGCGGCGCGTCATGGGCACGCGCGTCAGATCGGGGATGAGTCCTGCCCCGCCTGCCGGTCAAGCGCCGCGATCGTCGCCGCGATCGCATCGGGCTCCACCGTCCGGAATCGCCCGGCGTCGAGATCCGCAAAGCCGAGCCGAGCGGCCTCGCGCAGAATCCGCAAGCGCGCCTTGGCGTCATCGGTCCGTGCCTCGATCAGGCGCAATCCCTCCCGCAGCACCTCGCTCGCGTTCTGGTAGCGGCCCGAGGCAACCAGGCCGGCAATCAGCTCCGCCTGATGGTCGGTGAGCACCACGTTGCGGGTCGGCATGACACCACCTTTGGTTTCACGATGCTGCCATTATAGCGTGATTGGCAGGCTCTGCCAATGCCTTCCGATAGCCGGCCTCTACCCCAGCGCCGCCCGCAGCGCCTCCGGCCGCACCGCGGCGGCCGCCCCGGCGCCCGCCACCGAACCCGCCCCCGCCGCCGCCAGCCGCAGCGCCAGCGCCGGCGGCAGCTTCACCGCCAGCGCCGCGGCCAGACAGGCCAGCACCGCATCGGTCGGCACCGTCCCGTCCGCGCCCTCGGGCCGCGCCGCCTGCCATGCCCCGGTCCCATCGACCAGCGTGAGGCCGGCCGGGTCGCCCAGCAGCACCAACCCGAACCCATGCGCGGCCCGCAGCGCCCGCGCCGCTGCCTCGGCATCGGCCACCGGCTCGGCGGCGCACAGCAGCACCGCATCCGCCCCCGCATAGGCCGCCAGCGCCGCCGCCGAGGCGCCCCGCGGCGGCGCCGCCACCACCGGGCGCGCCGCCTCCCGCGCCGCGGCGATCAGCCGCGCGGGCAGCGGCGGCGCCAGCACCCCCTTGCCGTAGTCGGACAGGACCGTCAGCGAGGTCGCGGCCATGGCGTCGCGGGCGATCCGCAACACCCGCTCGGCCAGGCGCTCGGGAATCGGATGGGTCTGCTCGCGGTCGGCGCGCAGCAGCGGGCGGCCCGCGGCCAGGTAGCGGGTCTTGACGGTGGTGGTGCGTCCGCCCTCCACCAGCAGCCAGGGTTCCACATTGGGCTGCCCGCCCACGAGGCCGGTCAGGTCGGACCCCGACGGGTCATCGCCCACCACCGCGATGAAGGCCACCGCCGCGCCCAGCCCGGTGAGCTGGCGGACCACATTGGCCGCCCCCCCGGGCAGGGCGAGCTCGCGGTCCTCGGTCAGCACCGGCGCCGCTTCCGGGCTGTCGCCGCGCAGGCTGCCGTGGACGTAGCGGTCCAGCATGGCATCGCCGATCACCAGCACGCTGGCATGGGCAAGGCGGGCGATCGGGTCGGCGGGGTCATCCATGACAACAGGCGCTAGCAAGCATGGGGGGGCGCTAGCAAGCGCGGACGGGCTTGCCAAGCGTCGGATTTCCCGGTTGTTCGGCCCCCCTGCCGCCCGGAGACATGCGTGCCGCCACGTTCCACCCCCGGCTCTTCCCTCGGCCCCACCGTGCTGCAAGTGCTGCCCGCCCTGGTGACCGGCGGGGTGGAGCGCGGCACGATCGAGATCACCGAGGCGCTGACCGCGGCCGGCTGGGGCGCGGTGGTGGCCTCGGCGGGCGGGCGGCTGGTGAAGGCGGTGGAGCGCGCCGGCGGGCGGCACGTCACCCTGAAGCTGGCCAGCCGCAACCCGGTGACGATGTGGCGCAACATCGCCCGGCTGGAGGCGCTGATCGCGGCCGAGCGGGTGGCGCTGGTCCATGCCCGGTCCCGCGCCCCCGCCTGGTCGGCCTGGGCGGCGGCGCGGCGGGCCGGGGTGCCGTTCGTGACCACCTATCACGGCGTCTATAACGAGGATTTGCCGGGCAAGCGGTTCTACAATTCGGTGATGGCGCGGGGGGCGGTGGTGATCGCCGCCTCGCGCTTCGTCGCCGCGCACGTGGCGGCGCGGCACGGGGTGGATCCGGGGCGGATCCGCGTGATCCCCCGCGGGGTGGATCCCGAGCGCTTCAGCCCCGACGCGGTCTCGGGCGCGCGGGTGGCGCGGCTGGCGGCGGAGTGGCGGCTGCCAGAGGGGATGCCAGAGGGGATGCCAGAGGGGCTGCCAGAGGGGCGTCCAGAGGGGGGGGCGGACGGGATGCCGGTGGTGATGCTGCCGGGCCGCCTCACCGGCTGGAAGGGCCAGGCGGTGCTGGTGGCGGCGCTGTCGCTGCTGCCCGGGGTGATGGGGGTGCTGGTGGGGTCCGATCAGGGCCGGCACCGCTATCGCGCGCGGCTGCTGCGGCTGGCGGCGCGGCTGGGGGTGAGCGCGCGGCTGCGGCTGGTGGGCGAGTGCGCCGACATGCCGGCGGCGCTGGCGCTGGCGGATGTGGTGGTCCATGCCTCGGTGCGGCCGGAGGCGTTCGGGCGGGTGGTGATCGAGGCGCAGGCGATGGGTCGGCCGGTGATCGCCGCCGATCTGGGCGGGCCGGCGGAGACGGTGATGGACCGGGTGACCGGCTGGCTTGTGGCGCCGGCGGATGCGGTGGCGCTGGCGGGGGCGATCCGGGCGGTGCTGGCGCTGCCGGCGGCGGAGCGGGCGGCGGTGGGGGCGGCGGCGCGGGCGGCGGTGCTGGCGGGGGCGACGGTGGCGGGGATGCAGGCGGCGACCTTGGCGGTGTATCGGGAGGTGCTGGGGCTGGACGGGGTGGCGCCGGCGGGGTGAGCGGGGTTTCATATCGGCCCGAACCCTCCGCCGACCGCCGGCGCCCCGTTCAGTTGGTCTGGTCCTCCGCCTTCAGGCAGGACACGAACGCCTCGGTCGCCCGCGAGGTTCCGATCAGATCGATCGGCCAGGTGACATTGTTATTCCCCATCGTCAGTACCATGTGGCTCGAGACGTCGAGCTCGTGGGTGAATTCCCCCACCGCGCTGCCGGGCACCTGGAACTGCAGCAGGTTGTGTCCGGCCTCGGTGATCGCGCTGGCGTGCCAGGGGGTGAAATTGTCCATCGTCACCGACACCCGGACATCCCCGCCGTCGAACCGCCAGTTGGGGCGGGAGGCCTGCACGGTCAGATAGTGATCGGCGCCGAACCGCTTGATGCCGACATAGCGGCCGTCGTTCCAGTGGGTGGACATGACGCAGACCTTGGCGCCGTCGTTCGACCGGCCGGCATACACGGCCCAGTCGCCGGCGCCGTAGATGCGGCCCACCTTGGCGTGGGCCGGACTGGCGACCAGACTGGCGACCAGATTGGGCAGGAGCAGCGCGGCCAGCAGGAAGGCAGATTTTTGCATGGTTCCATCTCCGAATGAAACAGGGTTCGGCGGGCGCCGGCGCGAAGGCGGCCCCCTCGCCCGTCACCGGAATGTTACCGTCTTCGGCAACGAGTTTCCAGAAATTAATCATCCCCGCGCGGCGCGCGTTGACACCGCCCCGCCGCCGGCTATAACGCGCCCTCCCGGCCCGGGATGCGCGCCATCCCGGGTCATGCGCGCTCGGCAGGAAGTTGGCAGGAAGTTGACCATGTTCGCAGTCATCCGCACCGGCGGAAAGCAGTACCGCGTGTCCCCGGACGCGGTCCTGAAGGTCGAAAAGCTCGAAGCCGAGCCGGGAGCCACCGTGACCTTCACCGATGTGCTGGCGGTCGGCGGGGAGGGCCAGCTGACGCTCGGCGCCCCCACCGTGCCCGGCGCCACCGTCACCGCGACCGTGATCGCGCAGGACCGGCTGGACAAGGTCATCATCTTCAAGAAGCGCCGCCGGCAGAACAGCCGCCGGCGCAACGGCCACCGCCAGCACGTCACCGTGCTGCGGATCTCCGAAATCGGCGCGGGAGCGAACTGAGATGGCCCACAAGAAAGCCGGCGGCTCCTCGCGCAACGGCCGCGACACCGAAGGCCGGCGCCTCGGCCTCAAGAAATCCGGCGGCCAGGCGGTGATCGCCGGCAACATCATCCTCCGCCAGCGCGGTACCCGCTGGAAGCCGGGCCAGAATGTCGGCCTCGGCCGCGACCACACCATCTTCGCCCTGGTGGCCGGCACCGTCACCTTCCAGCGCAAGGCCGAGGGGCGGGTGCATGTCTCCGTCGTCCCGCCCACCGCTGCCGCCGCCGAATAGCCAGCGCGCCGCCACGGCCATGACAGGGATGGGGGTCGGCGCCAGCCGGCCCCCTTTTGCGTTCGGGTTCACGCCATGAAGTTCCTCGATCAGGCCAAGATCCATCTGCGCTCCGGCGATGGCGGCGATGGCGTGATCGCGTTCCGCCGCGAGAAGTACATCGAGTTCGGCGGCCCCGACGGCGGCAACGGCGGCAAGGGCGGCGACATCGTCTTCCGCGCCGTGGAAAACCTGAACACCCTCATCGACTTCCGCTACGCCCAGCATTTCCGCGCCCGCAAAGGGGGCAACGGCGCCGGCTCCGACCGCACCGGCGCCGGCGCGCCGGACGTGGTGATCCATGTCCCGGTCGGCACCGAGATCCTCGACGAGGACCGCGCCACCGTGCTGGCCGACCTCACCCGCCCCGGCCAGAGCGTGGTGCTCCTGCGCGGCGGCGACGGCGGCTTCGGCAACGCCCACTACAAATCCTCGACCAACCGCGCCCCACGCCGGGCCGACAAGGGCTGGCCGGGGGAGGAACGCGCGGTCTGGCTGCGCCTCAAGCTGATCGCCGATGCCGGCCTGGTCGGCCTGCCCAATGCCGGCAAATCCACCTTCCTCGCCCATGTCTCGGCGGCAAGGCCGAAGATCGCCGACTACCCCTTCACCACCCTGCATCCGCAACTCGGCGTGGTGCGCCTCTCCGCCACCGAGGAATTCGTCCTGGCCGACATCCCCGGCCTGATCGAGGGCGCGCACGAGGGCGCCGGCCTCGGCGACCGGTTCCTCGGCCATGTCGAACGCTGCGCGGTGCTGATCCACCTGATCGACGGCGCCGCCGGCGACGTGGTGCGCGCCTGGCGGACGATTCGCGCCGAGCTCGCGGCCTATGGCGCCGGCCTCGCCGACAAGCCCGAGTTGCTCGCCCTCAACAAATCCGACGCCATGACCGCCCGGGAGGCCGCCGCCCGCCGCGCCGCCCTCGCGCGCGCCGCCGGGCAGAAGGTGGCGCTGATCTCGGCCGCCACCGGCGCCGGCCTCGCGCCCCTGCTGCGCGACGCCGCCAATGCCATTGCCGCTGCCCGCCGGGCGCGCGCGGCATGACCGCGGCCCCGCGTCTGGCCGACGCCCACCGGCTGGTGGTCAAGATCGGCAGCGCTCTGCTGGTCGATCCCGCCTCGGCCGCCCCGCGCGCCGGCTGGCTCGCCGGCCTCGCCGCCGACATCGCGGCGCTCCGCGCGCGCGGGACCGAGGTGATCGTGGTCTCCTCCGGCGCCATCGCGCTGGCCCGCCGCGCCCTCGGCCTCACCCGCGCCCGGCTGCGGCTCGAGGAGAAGCAGGCCGCCGCCGCGGTCGGCCAGATCCGGCTGGCCCAGGCCTGGGCCGGCGCGCTCGCCGATGTCGGGCTGACCGCGGCGCAGCTGCTGCTGACGCTGGAAGATACCGAGGATCGCCGCCGCTACCTCAATGCCCGCGCCACCCTCCAGACCCTGCTCGCGATGGGCACCATCCCCGTCATCAACGAGAACGACACCGTCGCCACCGCCGAAATCCGCTTCGGCGACAACGACCGCCTGGCCGCGCGGGTTGCCGAGATGGTGGAGGCCGACCAGCTGATCCTGCTCTCCGACATCGACGGTCTCTACACCGCCGATCCGCGCCGCGATCCCGCCGCCCGCCACCTGCCGGTGGTGGCCGCGATCACGCCGGAGATCGAGGCGATGGGGGGCGAACCCCCGCCCGGCTATTCCTCGGGCGGGATGCGCACCAAGCTGGCGGCGGCGCGCATCGCCACCCAGGCCGGCTCGGCGATGGCGATCGCCCGCGGCCACGCGGTGGACCACCCGCTGGCGGCGCTGGAGGCCGGCGCGCGCTGCACCTGGTTCCTGCCGGCGCCGGAAGGACGCTCCGCCCGCAAGCGCTGGATCGCCGGCGCGCTGGCCCCGCTCGGGGTGCTGATCGTCGATGCCGGCGCGGCCCGCGCGCTGGCCGCCGGCGGCTCGCTGCTGCCGGCCGGGGTGCGCGGCGTGGAGGGGGCGTTCGAGCGCGGCGATCCGGTGCTGGTGCGCGGGCCCGACGGGACGGCGCTGGCGCAGGGGCTGGCCGCCTATGCCAGCGCCGACGCCGCCCGCATCGCCGGCCATCGCTCCGATGCCATCGAGACGATCCTCGGCTGGCGCGGACGCGACGAGCTGATCCATCGCGACGACCTGGTGTTGCTCGGCGGATGAGCTTGGCCCGTCCCCCTCGGCCGCGCTAGACCCGCCCCCATGCCGCAGGCCCGCCCGCTCGCCCGGATCGCGCTGAACGCCGCCCTGGATGCCCTCGCCGCGGCGCTGGCGGTGCTGCTGGCGGGCCCGATCGCCGCGCCGTTCCACCTGCCGCCGCCCGCCGCCATCCTGCTCGGCGCGGTGGCGGTGCTGGCCGCCGGGCTGCCGTTCGGCCTCGCCCGCCAGCACTGGCGCTTCGCCGGGTTCGGCGACGTGGGCGCGGTGTGCGCCGCCGCCGTGCTCGGCGCGGTCGGGCTCGCCGCCGTCAGTGCCGCCCTGCACCTGAGCCTGTCGCCCAATCGGGCCTTTCCGGTGATCTTCGGCCTGCTCGCCGCCGCCTTCCTGGCCGGGCCGCGCATCGTCTACCGCCTTGCCCGCACCCGCCCGCGTCTCGCCGCCGAGCCCGCCGATGCCTCCACCGCCCTGCTCGCCGGCACGCTGGAGGACGCCGATCTCTTCCTCCGCGCCCTCGCCCAGGATCGCCGCCAGAGCATGACGGTCACGGGAATCCTGGTCACCGGCACCCGCCAGACCGGGCGACGCATCCAGGGGCGGCCGATTCTCGGCAGCCTCGATGCCGCCGGGACCCTCCTCGCCCGCCTCGCCGCCGAGGACCGGCTGCCGCGCATCCTGGTGGTGGTCAGCGCCGACCTGCCCGGCGCCACCCTGGCCGGGCTGGTCGGACAGGCGGACGCCCATGGGCTGCTGGTCCGCCGTGCCCCGCAGCTCACCGCCCTCGACCCCGCCACCCGGCCGCGGACGATGGAGCTGCGCCCGGTCGAGATCGACGACCTGCTCAACCGCGCCCAGGTGCCGCTGGACCGCGAGGCGATGGCCCGGCTGGTGCAGGGCCGGCGAGTGGTGGTGACCGGCGCCGGCGGCACCATCGGCTCCGAACTGGCCCGCCAGATCGCCGCCCTGGGGCCGGAGCGGCTGGTGCTGCTCGACAATGGCGAATACGCGCTCTGGCAGATCGATCTCGAACTCGCCGAACGCCATCCCGGGGTGGCGCGGCTGGCGGTGATCGCCGATGTCCGCGACGAGGCGCGCATCCGCGCCATCTTCACCGACACAAGTCCTGAACTCGTGTTCCACGCCGCGGCGCTGAAACACGTGCCGATGGTGGAGGCGAACCCGGCCGAGGGGCTGCTGTCCAATGCCGCCGGCACCCGCCATGTCGCCGACGCCGCCCGCGCCGCCGGCGCCCGGGCGATGGTGCTGATCTCCACCGACAAGGCGGTGAACCCGAGCTCGGTGATGGGCGCCTCCAAGCGGCTGGCCGAGATGTATTGCCAGGCGCTGGATATCGAGGCGCGCGGCGAGCGCGGCGGGATGCGCTGCATCACGGTTCGCTTCGGCAATGTGCTCGGCTCCACCGGCTCGGTGGTGCCGCTGTTCGCCCGCCAGCTCGCCCGCGGCGGGCCGCTCACCGTCACCCATCCCGACATGCGCCGCTATTTCATGACCGTGCGCGAGGCGGTCGGGCTGGTCTTGCAGGCGAGCGTGGTGGGGCTCGTTGAGGCTCGGCTGCCGGGCGGCGAACAGGGCGGCATTTTCGTGCTCGACATGGGCGCGCCGGTGAAGATCGCCGATCTCGCCCGGCAGATGATCCGCCTCGCCGGCCTCCGGCCGGACGAGGATATCGAGATCCGCTTCACCGGCCTGCGCCCGGGCGAGAAGCTGAACGAGGAGCTCTTCCACGGCCAGGAGCCGCCGGTGCCCACCGGCTACCCGGGCCTCTTGATGGCCGCCCCGCGCACCGCCGACCCGGCGATCGTCGGCCGGGCGATGGAGGAGATCGCCTCCGCCTGCCGCGGCGGGCATACCAGGCTGGCGCTGGAACAGCTCGGCCGGCTGATTCCCGAATTCGCCCATAACGCCGACGGCCGCACCCCGCTCGCAGGACAATCATGACGCCGATCCCGTTTCTCGACCTCAAGGCCCAGCAGGCCCGCATCGCCCCCGAACTCCGCCGCCGGCTGGACGCGGTGCTGGCGCATGGCCAGTTCATCCTGGGGCCGGAGGTGGCCGAGCTGGAAGCGGCGCTGGCCGCATTCTGCGGTGCCGCGCAGTGCGTGGCGGTTTCCTCCGGTACCGATGCCTTGCAGATCGCGCTGATGGCCGAAGGCATCGGCCCGGGCGACGCGGTCTTCCTGCCCGCCTTCACCTACACCGCGACCGCCGAGGTGCCGCTGCTCCTGGGCGCCGTCCCGGTCTTCGTCGATGTCGATCCCAGCACGTTCCAGATCGACCCGGCGCATCTCTCCGCGCGCATCGCCGCGGTGCGGGCGGCGGGCCGGCTCCGCCCGCGCGCGGTGATCGGCGTCGATCTCTTCGGCCAGCCGGCCGACTGGCCGGCACTCGGCGCCATCGCCGCGCGCGAGGGGTTGTTCACCCTCGACGATCTGGCCCAGAGCTTCGGTGCGACCCTGGGCGGGCGCAAGCTGGGGGCGATGGCGGATGCCACGGCGACCAGCTTCTTTCCCTCGAAACCGCTCGGCGCCTATGGCGACGGCGGCGCGCTGTTCACCGAATCCGCCGAGCGCGCCGCGCTGTTCCGTTCGCTGCGCACCCATGGCGAGGGCGCGACCCGCTACGAGGTGCTGCGCACCGGCATGAACGGGCGGCTCGACACGCTGCAAGCGGCGGTGCTGCTGGCCAAGCTGCCGGTGTTCCGCGAGGAACTGGCGGCGCGGGAACGCATCGCCACCTTCTATGACCAGCACCTGCACAACCTGGTGGTGACCCCGGCGCGGGTGCCCGACAGCACCTCGGCCTGGGCGATCTACGCGGTGCTGCTGCGCGACGCGGCCGAGCGCGCGCGGGTGCAGGAGGGGTTGCGCGCCGCCGGCGTGCCGAGCGCGATCTACTACCCGCGCCCGCTGCACCACCAGCCCGCCTATCGCGACGCCCATGACGGCACCGCGCTGCCGGTCTCGGAGGCGCTCTCGGAGCGGATCCTGGCGCTGCCGATCCACCCCGACCTGACCGAGGCCGACACCGCGCGGGTCTGCGCCGCGCTGGCCGCCGCACTCGGCTGACCGCAACCCCCACCTCCCCCCGTCATGGCCGGCCTTGAGCCGGCCATCCACCCCCGACCACCGCGCGCGGCCCGCTACCCGCCATGGCGGTGAATGAAATCCCGCGTCCGTGCCAGGGCCGCGCGCGCCGCCGGGGTGTCGGGGGTATCGCGCATGAAGCCGTGCTTCTCCCCGTGGTAGATCTCCACCTCGGCGTGCCCGCCCGCCGCCCGCCAGGCGGCGGCCAGGGCCTCGGCCTGTTCGGGCGCGGTCCAATCGTCGGCGCCGCCCTGGAAGATCAGCGCCGGCGGCGTCGCCTGCGCCTCGCCCCGGGCCAGGATATGCGGCGGGCTGCCTTGCACCATCGCCGCCTCATCGCCCCAGAATCGGTGATGATTGTCCAGCATGGTGGTGTTGGCCCGCGCGCGCGCCAGGGCGTAGCGGGCCGGCGGGTCCAGCACCCCCCAGGCGGAGACGACGAAGGCCAGCGACGCATCTATTCCCGCTGGCATTCCTGCCGGCCCCGGCAGGGCGGCGTAGCGCGGATCATGCGGGCGCAGGGCCGCGAGCAGGATCTGATGCCCGCCGGAGGAGGTGCCGAACCCGCCCACCCGGGCCGGATCGCTGCCCCACTCCCGGGCCCGCGACTTGAGGAACCGGATGGCGAAATTGATGTCCTGCACCGAGGCCGGATAGGGTGCCACCGGCGGCATCCGGAAATCGAGCGACAGCACGACGATCCCGGACTCCGCCAGTTCGCGCATCGCGGTCTCGTTGTTCAGCCGGTCGTTGTTGACCCAGGCCCCGCCATGGACCTCGACGATGGCGGGGAAGGGGCCGCTGCCTTCGGGACGGTAGAGGCGTGCCAGCAATGCCCCGTCGGGGTGGTGGAGATATTCCACATCGCTGACGGCGACGGCGTGGGTGGCGGCGATCTGGTCGGCCATGGGTTCGCTCCCTGCGTTTCGGCCCCCAGGCTCGCGCGCGCCGGCGGGCCGATCAAGCCCGCCGGCGCCTACCGCGTCAGCGGCCGATACTTGATCCGGTGCGGCTCGGTCGCCTCGGCGCCCAGGCGGCGGCGCTTGTCTTCCTCATAGGCCTCGAAATTGCCCTCGAACCACTCGACATGGCTGTCGCCCTCGAAGGCCAGGATATGCGTCGCCAGCCGGTCCAGGAACCAGCGGTCGTGGGAGATGATGACCGCGCAGCCGGCGAACTCGGTCAACGCCTCCTCGAGCGCGCGCAGCGTGTCCACATCGAGGTCGTTGGTCGGCTCGTCGAGCAGGATCACGTTGTGCGGGTGCTTCAGCATCCGCGCCAGGTGCACCCGGTTGCGCTCCCCGCCCGACAGGATGCCCACCTTCTTCTGCTGGTCGGCGCCCTTGAAATTGAACGCCCCCACATAGGCGCGCGAGGCGATCGCGCGCTTGCCCAGCATGATCTGGTCCTCGCCGTCGGAGATCTCCTCCCAGACCGTCTTGTTGGCATCCAGCGCGTCGCGCGACTGGTCCACGTAGCCCAGCGAGACGGTCTCGCCGATGCGCAAGGTCCCGGCGTCCGGCGTCTCCTGGCCGACGATCATGCGAAACAGCGTGGTCTTGCCGGCGCCGTTGGGGCCGATCACGCCGACGATGCCGCCCGGCGGCAGCTTGAAATCCAGCCCGTCGATCAGCAATTCATTGCCGTAGCCCTTGCGCAGCCCCTCGGCCTCGATCACCACGTTGCCGAGCCGCGGCCCGGGCGGGATGACGATCTCGGCCACCCCGGCCACCTTCTCCTGCGAGGCGGCCAGCAGGTCCTCGTAGCGCTGGATGCGGGCGCGGTTCTTCGCCTGGCGCGCGCGGGGCGAGGCGGCGATCCATTCCTGCTCGGCGGCGAGCGCGCGCTGGCGGGCGCTCTCCTCCTTCTCCTCCTGCGCCAGGCGCTTGCGCTTCTGGGCGAGCCAGGCGGAATAATTGCCCTCGTACGGATAGCCCCGGCCACGCTCGATCTCCAGGATCCAGCTGGTGACGTTGTCGAGGAAATAGCGGTCATGGGTGACCAGCATCACGGTGCCGGCGTAGTCGCGCAGCGTGCGCTCCAGCCAGGCCACGCTTTCGGCATCGAGATGGTTGGTCGGCTCGTCGAGCAGCAGCAGATCGGGCTTCTCCAGCAGCAGCCGGCAGAGTGCCACGCGCCGGCGCTCGCCGCCCGAGAGGGTGGCCACCGTCGCCTCCGCCGGCGGGCAGCGCAGCGCGTCGAGCGCGATCTCCACCTGCCGGTCGAGCTCCCAGCCGTCCCCGGCATCGATCTTCGCCTGCAAGTCGGCCTGCTCGGCCAGCAGCGCGTTCATTTTCTCGTCGTCCATCGGCTCGGCGAACTCGGCGGAAATCGCGTTGAAGCGGTCGAGCGCCGCCTTGATATCGGCGAACGCGGCCTCGACATTCTCGCCCACGGTTTCGCCGGCATCCAGCTTCGGTTCCTGCGAGAGGTAGCCGACCCGCACCCCCTCGGCGGCCCAGGCCTCGCCGCCGTATTCGGTCTCGATCCCGGCCATGATCTTGAGCAGGGTGGATTTGCCGGCGCCGTTGACCCCGAGCACGCCGATCTTCACCCCGGGCAGGAAGGACAGGGTGATGCCTTTGAACACCTCCCGCCCGCCGGGGTAGGATTTGGTCAGGTCCTTCATCACATAGACGTACTGATAGGCGGGCATCGGCGGCTCCTCGGGGTCGGCGGGGTTTTAGGGGGCGCGCCGCGCCGGCACAATCGGCGCCGGTCAGTACCCCGCCTGCCGATCCACCACTTCGCGCAAGGCTTGGCCGGCCAGGAACCGCCCCAGATTCTCGGCGAACAGCCGGGCGACGATGGCATCCCGCCGCGGGTGCGGCCCGCCGATATGCGGCAGCACCATGATCCCCGGCGTGGTCCAGAACCGGTGCGAGACCGGCAGCGGCTCCTCGCGGAAGACGTCCAGGATCGCCCCGCCGATGCGCTTCTCGGTCACCGCCGCGATCAGCGCGTCATCGTCGATCAGCGCCCCGCGGCCGAAATTGAGCAGCCAGGCGCCGGGCTTCATGCGCGCGAGCCGCTCGGCGTCGATGAAACTCTCGGTGGCCGGGGTGGCCGGCAGCAGCAGCAGCAGGAAATCCGCCGCCGCCAGCACCGCATCCGTGCCCTCCGGCGGCAGCACTTCGGCGAGGCCGGGCAGTGGGGTGGCGCGACGGGAGGTGCCGATCACCCGCATCCCGAGCGCGCTGGCCAGCCGCGCCACCGCCTGGCCGATCGCGCCGAGGCCCAGGATCCCCAGCGTCTGCCCGTTGAGCGGGGTGGCGATGCGGCGCGCCCAGCGGCTGTGCTTCTGGTCCTCGGCGATCGCCGCATAGGGCTTGGTCAGGTAGAACAGCGCGCCCAGGATGTTTTCCGGCATCGATTCGAAATGGGTGCCGCGGGCCGAGGTGAGGGTGAGCCCCGCGGGCAGGTCCGGCAGCGCCAGCCAGCCTTCCACTCCGGCGGTCAGCGCCTGCGCCCAGCGCAGCCGGGGCATCCGCGGCAGCAATCCGGGCGGAACCCCCCAGGCGAGCAGCCCCTCGGCGCGGGCGCAGTGTTCACCGGACGGGGCCTGGCCGCGCGGCAGCGCCACCAGCTCCGCCCTGTCGGCGAGCCCGGCGGCGGCGGCGGCGTGGAGATAGGGCTCGGCGTTGTCGGTCCAGAGCAGGACGAGCGGACGGTCGGTCATGGCGCACCTGGCGTTGTCTGCCCTCAGGCTGCCACCGATCGCCGGCGCCCGCTACAACGCCGCCGCCTGGGCCGCCGCCATGCAGGCCATGTCCACCACCTGGCTGACCGAGGCATCCATCGGCAGGATCTGCACCGCGTGATCGAGCCCGATCAGGATCGGCCCGATCGCCGAGCCGCCCTCCAGCTTGGCCGCCAGCCGCGCGGTGATGTGGGCCGAGTGCAGCCCCGGCATCACCAGCACATTGGCCGGCCCGGTCAGGCGGCAGAACGGGTAGAGCGCGCGCAGCTCGGGCTCGAGCGCGACATCGGCCGCCATCTCCCCGTCGTACTCGAAATCCACCTTGCGCCGGTCGAGCACTTCCACCGCCTCGCGCATCACCGCCGCGGCGCTGTGCATCGCCGCGCCGAAGGTGGTGTGGGAGAGGAACGCGACCCGCGGCTCGTGGCCCAGGGTGCGCGCGGTGCGGGCGGCGCCGATGGCGATGCCGGCCAGGGTTTCCGCATCGGGGCGGAAATGGATCATCGAATCGGCGATGAACAGGGTGCGTCCGCGCGCGCCCACCAGCAACGTGAGGCCGAACGCCACCCGCCCCGGGCGGGGATCGATGGCGTGGCCGATATCCTCGAGGCAGACCTGGGTGGAGCGGGTGAGCCCGGTCACCACCGCGTCGGCATCGCCGGTGGCGACCATGCAGGCGGCGAAGATGTTGCGGTCCTGGTTGACCATGCGCTGGCAGTCGCGCGCCAGGTAGCCTTTGCGTTGCAGCCGCTGGTAGAGGAACTCGGTGTATTTGGTGTTGGCGCCGGACAGGCGGGCGTTGTGGATCTCGATCCCCTCGGTCAGGCCGAGACCGAGCCCGTCCATGGTACGGCGCACCCGCTCCTCCCGCCCGATCAGCACCGGGGTGCCGTAGCCGGCGTTGCGGAAGGCCACGGCGGCGCGGACCGCCTTTTCCTCCTCGCCCTCGGCGAACACCACGCGCTTGGGGTTGGCGCGCACCGCCTCCTGCATCCGGTCGAGCGCGCCGGCGGTGGGGTCCAGCCGCCCGGAGAGGCCGCGGGCGTAGCGGCGCAGATCGGCGATCGGGCGCAGCGCCACGCCGCTGTCCATCGCCGCCTTGGCCACCGCCGGGGCGATGCGGGCGATCAGCCGTGGGTCGAACGCATTGGGGATGATGTACTCGGGGCCGAAGGCCAGGCGCTGGCCGGCGGAGGCGTTGTGGACCTCGTCCGGCACGTCCTCGCGCGCCAGCTGCGCCAGCGCCTCGGCGGCGGCGATCTTCATCGCGTCGTTGATGGTGCGCGCGCGGACGTCGAGGGCACCGCGAAAGATATAGGGAAAGCCAAGGACGTTGTTGACCTGGTTCGGATAGTCCGAGCGGCCGGTGGCGATGATGGCGTTGGGGCTGACCGCGCGCGCTTCCTCCGGCGTGATCTCGGGATCGGGGTTGGCCATGGCGAAGATGATCGGGCTGTCGGCCATCAGGCGGACCATGTCCTGGGTCAGCGCGCCCTTGGCCGAGAGGCCGAAGAACACATCCGAACCCGCGATCGCCTCGGTCAGGGTGCGGGCGGAGGTGTTGGCGGCGTGCGCCGATTTCCACTGGTTCATGCCTTTGGTGCGGCCCTGATAGACCACGCCGCTGGTATCACACAGGATCACGTTCTCCGGGCGCAGCCCCATGGCTTTCAGCAGTTCGACGCAGGCGATGGCGGCGGCGCCGGCGCCGTTCACCACCAGCCGGGTGGCGCGCAGGTCGCGCCCGGTGAGGTGGCAGGCGTTGATGAGCCCGGCGGCGGCGACGATGGCGGTGCCGTGCTGGTCGTCGTGGAAGACCGGGATGTCCATCAGTTCGCGCAGCCGCTGCTCGATGACGAAGCACTCGGGCGCCTTGATGTCCTCCAGATTGATGCCGCCGAAGCCGGGGCCGAGGTAGCGCACGGCGGCGACGAATTCATCGACATCCTCGGTGCCGATTTCGAGGTCGATCCCGTCCACGTCGGCGAAGCGCTTGAACAGCGCGACCTTGCCTTCCATCACCGGCTTGGAGGCGACGGCGCCGAGATTGCCGAGGCCGAGCACGGCGGTGCCGTTCGAGATCACCGCCACCATGTTGCCCTTGGTGGTGTAGTCATAGGCGAGGGAGGGATCGCGGGCGATGTGCAGGCAGGGTTCGGCCACCCCCGGGGAATAGGCGAGCGACAGGTCGCGCGCGGTGGCAATGGGTTTGGTGATGCGGATCTCGAGCTTGCCGGGGCGGCCCGAGGCATGGAGCGCGAGCGCCTCCTCGTTGGAGATGCGCGCGGTGCGGGTGTCGCGGCTGCCGCCGTCGGCCATGGAAGTTTCCCCCATTCACGTCGCGCGCGGGTTTGCGCGCCTTGGGGATCATGCGGCGGAACGGGGGGGGAAGGGAAGGGTGGGGAGGGGGGCAGGACGGAACCCCTCGTGCGCGGATCCGCCGCGCAAGCCGTAGCTGCCCGCCGCACGCGGTTCGCCGCCGAGGTCATGGCCGTTCCGCTGGCGCGCCGCATCGCCTCCACTCGTCAAGTCTCGCTTGACGTGTCGCCGCGCCGCGCCCATGTTTCGCGGCGTGATCCGGAGTTTCCGTAACAAGGCGCTGGCCGGCTTCTTCACGACCGGCAACGCGAGCCGGCTGAGTGTTCCTGGCACGGCGCGGGTGGGGCGGATGCTGCGGGCGCTGGCAGGGGCAAACCGGCCGGAGGATGTGAACCTGCCGGGCGATTACTTCCATGCGCAGCGCGGCGAGGTCCGATGGTCGATCCGCGTCAGCGGCAACTGGCGCATCACCTTCGGCTGGGAAGGTGCCGACGCGGTAGATGTCGATCTGGAGGATTATCACTGATGGCCGCGAACCCGCCTGCCTGTGGCCTGCCGCCGATGCACCCGGGCGAACTGCTGCGCGAAGATGTCATCCCGGCGCTGGGGTTGCCGCTGGCCGAGATCGCCCGGCTGCTCGGTGTCTCGCGCCAGGCGTTGCACGCGATCCTGAGCGAGCGCGCCGCGGTCACGCCGCTGATGGCGTTGAAGCTGGGCAAGCTGTGCGGCAACGGGCCGGATTTGTGGATCAACCTGCAAGTCCGGCACGATCTGGCGCGGCTGGCG
>JAKBCO010000029.1 GCA_021807785.1 Pseudomonadota bacterium | reverse complement strand
GTGAACGACGGCGGCATGCGGATGCAGGGCGCCGCGGAGCTGGTCCCAGCCCCAGACCACCGGGTTGCGGGCAGGTGTGCCGACCGACATGTTGATCCTCCCTCACGGTTGCGCGAGGTCGCCGGACAGCGCCTCGCGGTGCCGTTGCATATGGGAAGGATTTCGCTCGGGGGAAGGGCCCGGGGGAAGGGCTACCAGATCCGGGCGACGCCCCGGCCGGCGAAGGCGACGCCGTCCGGATCGAGCGGTGCGAAGGCGGCATCCGGCACGGCGAGCCCGCGCACCAAGCCGGGCTCACGCGGGGCCGGGGTGGAGAGCGGCATCAGCCGGACCAGCGGGGTGCGGGCGCGGGCGATCAGGATCTCCTCTCCGGCGGCGGCGCGGTCCACCAGGCGGGAGAGCCGGGTTTTGGCGTCGTCGATGTTCACGAGCCGGGGCATGGCACGGAACCGGTCGGCGCAAGGTGAACCGCGCGGGGAACGTCCGACATCTTTCAGACCTGACCAGATAATCGGGTCAAGCCGGGCGCAATCGCTCCTCCACCAACGCCAGCGCCGCGGCAAACGCCGCGTCCGGGTCCAGCGCGGTCGTATCCAGCAGCACCGCGTCCTCGGCCGGGCGCAGCGGGGCCGCGGCGCGGGCCGCGTCCATCGCGTCGCGGGCGCGCATGTCCTCGGTGACCCGCGCCAGCGGTACGGCGCCGCCCTTGGCGGCCAACTCCGCGTAGCGGCGGCCGGCGCGGGCATCCAGGCTGGCGGTCACGAACAGCTTGGCGGTTGCGTCCGGGAAAATCACCGTGCCGATGTCTCGCCCGTCCAGCACCGCCCCGCGCGCGACGGCGAAGTCGCGCTGGAACGCCAGCAGCGCCGCCCGTACTGCCGGGATGGAGGCGACCGCGGCGGCGGCGGCATCCGCCACGGGGCCGCGCAGATCGGTCCGCTCCAGGTCGGCGGGGCGCAGCGCCCGGGCGGCGGCGGCGGCGCCCGCCGGGTCGGCGGGGTCGCCGCCCGCGTCCAGTACCCGCCGCCCCACCGCGCGATAGAGCAGCCCGGTGTCCAGATAGGGCAGCCCCAGGGTCGCGGCCAGCCGCCGCGCCAGGGTGCCCTTGCCCGCCGCGGCCGGGCCGTCGATCGCGATCACCGGGCCGGTCATGGCGCCGCCAGCCGCGCGCCCAGCCCGTTCATCAGCGCCACGAACCCGGGAAAGCTGGTGTCGATGAAGCCGGCATCGTCCACCACCATCCCGGCGCGGGAGGCAAGGCCGAGCACCAGGCCGCTCATTGCCAGCCGGTGGTCCATATGCGTCTCCACCGTCCCGCCGCCGGGAGCGGGGCCGCCGGTGCCATGGATGATGAGGTCGTCGCCGGCGATCTCCGTCCGCACCCCGGAAGCGGCCAGCAGGGCGGCGGTGCCGGCCAGGCGGTCGCTCTCCTTCACCCGCAACTCCTTGAGCCCGCGCAGGCGCGAGGTGCCGCTCGCCATCGCGCAGGCGACCGCCAGGATCGGGTATTCGTCGATCATGCTGGGCGCCCGTCCGGGCGGCACATCCACCGCGCGCAGCGGGCCGGATCGCGCGGTCAGGTCGCCCACCGCCTCACCGCCGGCGATGCGCGGGGCGCCGACCGTCAGCGCCGCGCCCATTTCGCGCAGGCACTCCAGCAGCCCGGTGCGCAGCGGATTCAGCCCCACCCCGCGCAGCGTCACCTCCGCGCCCGGCACCAGCAGCGCGGCCACCAGCGGGAACGCGGCCGAGGACGGATCGCCGGGCACCACCACATCCCCCGCCCGCAGCTCCGGCTGGCCGGCGAGCTCGATCACCCGCCCCGCGCCTTCGGCTGACACCGTCACCGCGGCGCCGAAATGCCGGAGCATGTTTTCGGTGTGATCGCGCGTCGCCTCCGGTTCCACCACCCGCGTGATGCCGCGCGCGTTCAGCCCGGCCAGCAGCAGTGCCGATTTCACCTGCGCCGAGGGCACCGGCACGGTGTAGTCCACCGGCAGCGCGCTACCGGTGCCGGTGACGGCCAGCGGCAGCCGCCCGCCCTCGCGTGCCGCGAACCCCGCGCCGGTCGCCGCCAGCGGGTCGGTCACCCGGCGCATCGGCCGCCGCCGCAGGCTGGCATCGCCGGTCAGGACCGAGAAGAACGGATGCGTCGCCAGCACCCCGCATAGCAGCCGCGCCGCGGTGCCGGAATTGCCCATGTCGAGCACGTCGGCCGGCTCGGTCAGCCCGCCGACACCGCGTCCGGCAACCCGCCACGCGCCCGGCCCGTCCTGGATCACCTCGGCGCCGAGGGCGCGCATGGCGGCGGCGGTGCGCAGCACGTCCTCGCCTTCCAGCAGGCCGGCGATGCGGGTCTCGCCCAGCGCGAGCGCGCCGAACATCAGGGCGCGATGGCTGATGGATTTGTCGCCGGGCACGGCGATGGTGCCGGCGAGCGTGGCGGCGGGCGGGGCGCGTAGCGGGGTCGGACTCATGCGGGGCGGGTTAGCACGCCCGGGCGGCGCGGACGATGGCGGATCAGCGCCCCAGCCCCGAGGGCCAGCCGACATGCACCACCGGCCCGGTGGCCGCCGCGGGCAGGGATTCCGGGGTGATGACCCGCATCCCGACGACCGGCGTCACCACCACCCAGGTCGGATCGCCGCCATCGGGCGACCGGCTGGTGACGGCGCGCGTTCCGGCCGGATCGGTCCAGCTGGCCAGCACCGCGTTCAGATAGGGCGCCCCCAGCGCCGGGGTTTGCGAGTGATATGCCGCCACCGCCGCCCGCCAGCCGCCCAGCCGCGCGTGCAGCCGCGCCAGGAACGAAGCCGCCCAAGCCGCGTTGTCGCGCGGGTTCAGCGCCTGGCGCACCGAGGTGAAGGCATCCGGGTGTGCCCCCAGATCGACCTGGAAACAGCCGAGATCAAGAGCGCGCACCCCGGACGCGAGCGCCGCCCGGGCCGCCGCCGCCGCCTCCCGGCGGGTCGGATAGAGCGCCCCGGCGCCGGCCGCGTCCACCGCCCAAGGCCATGGCGCGACCCGGTCGAGCCGCGCGCTGTAGCGCCCGGACTCCACCCGTCCGATCGCCAGCAGCAGGCCGCGTGGAATGTTGTTGGCGCGTTCGGCGGCGCGCCCAGCCGCCTCGCAAGCAGTGGCCGTGGTCGCGGCCCGCGCCCATGGCGCCGGCAGGGCCAGCACCAGGGCGCAGGCCGCTACCCGGAGCCGTCGCCGCACGGTCCGGGGTGGCGAGGGAACCGTGGGCGATTCGTCGCGTGAACCGGGCACGAACCCGGTCAGGCCGCCGCCAGCGCGCCGACCCGTGTGCCTTGACGCGACGCCGCCGGCGCGGGCTCGGCCGGTGCCGAGGGTTCGGACAGCTTGTAACCGCAGCCCCACACGTTCTGCACCAGGGTCGGCAGCCCAGCGGCCGAGAGCTTCTTGCGCAGCCGGCAGACGATCACGTCCACCGTCTTGGGCTCGGGTTCCTCCTCGGCGCCATAGAGATGATTGAGGCAGGCGCCCTTGGACAGCGACACGCCGCGCTTCAGCATCAGCAGTTCCAGCAGCGCGTATTCCTTCGGCGTCAGGTGCAGCGCCCGGCCCTCCACCGTCACCTCCCGGCTGTCGAGACACAGCTGCAATGGCCCGGCGGTCAGCACCGATTTCGCGTGCCCGGCCGAGCGGCGGATTACCGCGCGCAGCCGCGCCAGCAGCTCGTCGATGGCGCAGAACGAGTCCAGTACGTCGTCGGCGCCGAGATCGAGCGCTTTCACCCGCGGCGCCGGATCCGGGCCATCGGTGACGGCGAGGATCGCGCTATGGCAGCCGGCGGCGCGGATGCGGCGGATGAAATCGTGACCCGACATGTCGCGCAGGTTGAGATCGAGCACCAGCGCGTCGAACCGGTAGAGGCGCAGGAATTCCATGGCCTCGGCGCCGGTTCCGGCGTATTCGCGGTTCACGCCGCGGCGCCGCAATTCCTGCAGGTCATCGACCCGGCGCAATGGCTTCGTTCCGACTTGCAGAATAAGCATCTTGTCCCCGCCTGATGGGTGGAGTTGAGAAACCATCAACGAATGGTTAACGTGGCGGCACGATCACGAATATTTCACCACGAATCAACGCCGCAGATGGCTGGGTTATGGCCTAGGCCATTTGGCCGAATGGTTGCTTGGGCGCGGATATGCTTGTTGTTCGGCTCACGAGCGCGTGAACACCCTCCCTCCGCGGTTGTTGACCCAGATGTCCTTGTTTCAACTTCGCTTTTTTCCGTCCCGGCGAGGTGCCGTGGCGCTGATGGCCGCACTGGCGGCGCCAGCCCTGCTGGCCGCTTCCGCGGTGGGGATCGAGGTTGCCAACTGGTCCGCCTGGCAGATCGACACCCAGCGCACCGCCGATCTGGCGGCACTCGCGGCCGGCCAGTCCTATGCGTCCGGCGCCACCATCGAGCAGGCCGCGAATGCGGGTGCCACGGTGGCCGAGGACAATGGCGCCGCCGGGGCTTCTCCGCGCAGCTGGAACGCTTCCAGCCAGGTGCTTTCCGACGGCTCGATCACCGTGTCCTATGTCAGCGGGGTCCGCAGCAGCAGCGATCCGGCATTCCGGGTGATGGTCAAGACGTCCGTACCGCTCACGATCGCGCGTCTGATCACCACCGCCAGGGACGAGACGCTGGCGGCGGCGGGCACCGGGGAAGTCGAATCGTTGCAGGCCTGGGGCGGTCCGCAACCATGCGTGGCGGCACTGAAGTCCGCCGCCCAGGGCGGCTCGGGGATCACCTACACCGGCTGGACCACCATGGAAGCCCATGGTTGCGCGATCCGATCCAACGCCGGCATCGACGAGACCGGCAGCGGCGGGTGGAACACGCAGGGCATCTATGCCGCAGGGTCCGTGTCGATACCGAACTGGGTATCCGACCAGAACAATGCCGGGAGCACGCTGACCCCGGTGCCGAACGACGGCACCATCCCGGATCCGTATGCCTCCGACCCGGCGGTGAAGGCGGCGCTCACCGCGGCGGCGAACGCGACCGGGAGCTCGATCGCCTGTTCCAACCAGCATTGCGGCCTGCCGGAGGGCGCGGGCAACAGCACCTACAACGGCAGCTATTGCGTGGGCCAGGGGACCGGGTCGGTCAGCTGCACGCTCGAGCCCGGCAGCTACGGGAGCTTCGACGTGACCTCCGGCGGGCCATACTATTTTACGCTCGAACCCGGGATGTATTACTTCAACGGCAACATCGACCTGACGAACTACACGGTCACGAACGGCAGCGCGGTGACCGTCGTCACCTCCGGCACGTTCACCGGGGCGAACACGTTCGATTTCACACTGAGCGCACCTGATCCCTCGCAGGCGGCCGACACCGGGGGCATCGCCGGGCTCGCCCTGGCAGGCAACACCAATGGCACCATCGGCGTTTCCGGCAATCCGCAGGTGTCCATCACCGGAGTGATGTATTTCCCGAACGCCACCTTCTCGGGGGCCGGGTCCACCACCGCGAGTTCCTCCTCCTGCTTCGAGATCCTCGCCGGGTCGATCAGCCTGTCCGGAGATTCCGGCTATTCCGGCACTTGCCCGCAGATGGGGACGACCGCGTTCGGCAGCACCTACAGCTCGTCCTCGCTCACGGCGCTGGTGCAATGAACGGGCGGCGCGGCATCGCGGCGGTGGAGTTCGCGCTGGTGACCCCGGTGCTGCTGGTGCTGCTGGTGGCCGGGGCGGATATCGGGTTTCGCATCTGGGCGCGCGGCGCGTTGGTGGACGCGGTGGCGCAGGGGGCGATGTATGCCTTCCTGACCGGACCCACGGTCACCGCCAGCGCGGTTTCGAGCTTCGTGGAACAGGCGGCGGGCGTCCCCGGGGTCAGCGCGAGCGCCTCCGGCCCGTCGAGCGGGTGCGCGGTGCCCGGATCAACCACCCTCGCCGCCGCGAATTCCAGCGGCGCCTGCGCCGACGGCACCAAGCCCGGCATCTTCCTGACCATCACCGCCAGCGCCACCGCGTTTTCCCTCGACACCGGGATCTGGACCGAACCGGGGCTCAGCGTGTCCGATCAGGCCATGGTGAGACTGCAATGATCCTGTCCCTGCTCCGCGCCGCCCGTCGCGGCGAGACCGCGCTGGAATTTGCCATTGTCGGCGCGCTGTTCGTGCTGATGCTGCTGGCGCCGGTGGAAGGGGGGCTGATGGTCTGGACCGCCAGCGCCTTGCAGGTGGCGGCGACCGAAACGGCGCGCTGCGCCGGCATCGGGTCCTGCTCCAATCCGCAGGCCTTCGCGGCGCAGGTGGCGAACACCTGGATCGGCCCGAGCGCCGTCTCCGCCGCCGACGTGACGGTGGCCAACACGACCACCTGCAACAAGGCCTCCGGGAGTTTCGTGACGGTCACCGTCACCGCCTCGATCTGGTCGGGGGCGATGCTGTCGCCGCTGTTCGTGCCCAGCCAGAAAGCGAGCGCCTGCTTCCCGCTGTAAGCCGGCCCGTTATATCGCGCCGCCCAGCACCGCCAGCCCGAACAGGATCGCCACCCCGCCGATCGCCGCCGCCGCCCAGCGCAACGCCGGCATCCGCGTGACGATGGAAACCGAGGCGAGCAGGATGGCGATCTGCAACGCGCCCGCCGCGCCGGCATAGCCATGTTCCCGATGCAGCGCGTGATCGGCCTGGCGGCGGTGCTTCGCCGCCTGTGCCAGCAGCTGTTTCATGCCGTTCCCCGCTTTCGGATCATCGCGCAGCTGCACGATGGTGGCCTCCGCCGCGCGGATGCGGGCAGCAATCGCGGGCGTGACGCCACCGGGCAGGTTGCGCAGGATGTCGTTGCTGGATTGCAGCGTGGTCACCCGCAGGTTTTTCGCCTGGTAATAGGCGTAGTCGTCGGTCATGGTGATGTGGTCCATCAGGAAGAAGGTCTGCGACGCCTTCTCCCCCACCTCGGCCAGGGCCAGCGCCGCGGCGAAGAGCGCCACCAGCACCGCCACCCAGCGCGCCGCGCTGTCGCCCTCGGATTCGTGGGCGTGGTGGGCGCGCTCGATCCCCTCGCGCGCGTGCTCGATCGATTCGCTCATGCCGGCGGCTCCATAGTGGCGGGCTGATATAGCAGCTATAGCAGGACCGGGCTTGCCGGCCGACAACGGGCGGGGTAACGCCCGATCGGGCTGCGCCGGAACGCGGCTGCCGCATGGGAGGAGATCGAACAGATGACGTCCACTTCATTTGCCGCCACGCGCCGCCAGGTGTTGGGCACCGCGGGCGCCGTCGGCGCCGGGGCCGCCACCGGGCTCGGGATGCCGTTCATCCGCCCTGCCGCGGCGGCCGGCCCCATCCGCATCGGCCTCCTGGAAGCCAAGACCGGCTCCATCGCCGCGCAGTCGCAGTATCTGGTCTATGGCACCAAGATCGCGCTGGCCGAGATCGGCCACAAGATCGGCGGCCGTCCGGTCGAACTGCTGTGGTATGACGAACCCTCCACCCAGGGCGCGGAGCAGAACTTCCGCAAGCTGGTGAAGGAGGAGAAGGTGGTCGCCATCCTGGGCGGCACCCTGAGCTCGTCGGCGCTGGCGGAAGAAGCGCAGGCGCAGGAGCTGAAAATCCCCTATGTCTGCAACAACGCCGCCGCCACCGAGATGACCGGCAAGAACTGCAACAGCTGGACGTTCCGGCTGAACACGCCGGTCGATGTGCAGGCGCGCATGTTCGCACCCTTCCTGATGGGCTACGGCAAGAAGTGGTACTTCCTGACCGCCAACTATGCCTTCGGCCAGGACATCGCCAAATCCTTCAAGAAGCTCCTGAAGGCCGCCGGCGGCACCATCGTCGGCGATGACACGGTGCCGCTGAACACCGCCGACTACAGCGCCTATATCCTGAAGATCCGGGCCGCCAAGCCGGACATGGTCCTCGGCGGGCTGGCCGGCGACCTCGCCACCTGCCTCAAGCAATGGGACGAGATGGGGATGCGCGGCAAGATCCCCTTCTCCGAAATCGCCATCGGCGATACCGACCTGTGGGCGGTGGGGCCGAAAGCGGCGACCGGGCTCTACACCTCGCTCTGGTGGTACAAGAACCCGGCCAACACCCCGGCCGAGAAGCGGATGGCGGCCGATCACCTCAAGATGTTCGGCAAGCCGGCGGCCGACAAATCCTGGATGGGCTGGCAGGCCGCGCGGTCCCTGTTCCAGTCCATCGCCGCGGCGAAATCCACCGATCCGCACGCCATCGTCGCCGCGCTGGAGAAATGGCACGACCCGGATACCGGCGTGTCCTATCGCGGCTTCGACCATCAGATGCTGCTGTCGAACCTGGTGGTGCAGGTCAAGAAGAAGATCCCCAACAAGTGGGATTATTTCGACGTCATCGCCACCGTGCCGAAGAACAAGGCCGACCTCAACGCGGTCTATGGCACGGCGGCCGAGGTCGGCTGCCACATGCCGCCCGCCTGAAGCCCCGAAGGGGCCGGTCGCGATGACGTCGCTGCTGCTGTCCCAGGCCGCCAACGGCCTGGTGCTGGGCGGGCTCTACGTGCTGATCGCGATCGGCCTCTCGATCATTTTTGGGCTGCTGGGCATCGTCAATTTCGCCCATGGCGCGTTCTTCGCCATGGGCGCCTATTTCGGCGTGACCCTGTACAGCCATTTCGGCTGGCCGGCGGTGCTGCTGGCCCCGGTGCTGGTCGGGCTGGTCGGCATGGCGCTGGAGCGCCTGCTCATTCATCATCTCTACGACAAGGAGCCGTTGGTCAGCCTGATCGTCACCTTCGCGCTGGCGCTGATGCTGGAAGCGGCTACCCGGATGATCTGGGGCGGACTCGGGTTGCCGTTCAACCAGCCTTCGTTCCTGTCCGGGATCTTCCTGTGGGGACCGGTGCTGATCACCCGCTACCGGTTCGCGGTGTTCGTCACCACGGTCGCCATCCTTGTGTTGCTGTGGGCGTTCCTGCGCTTCACCCCGTACGGGCGCATCCTGCGCGCCGGCTCGCGCGATCCCGAAATGGTCGGCCTGCTCGGCATCCGCCTGCCGCGGGTGCTGACCGCGGTGTTCGGCCTCGGCTGCGCCATCGCCGCCATCGCCGGGGTGCTCGCGGCCCCGCTCTGGACCGTCGATCCGACCATGTCCGAAGGCGCGATCATGCCCGCCTTCGTGATCGTCACCATCGGCGGGCTCGGCTCCTTCCCCGGCGCGGTCATCGCGGGGCTCCTGGTGGGGGAGGTGGTCACCATGACGGTGCAGTTCGCCCCCGGCGCGTCAGGGGCGGTGATGTATATCTTCATGGCGCTGGTGCTGCTGCTGCGTCCGCGCGGCCTGCTGGGCGAGCGCTGGGAGCGGTTCGAATGACCGGGTTTCGCCACCCCGTCCTGTGGGTCGCGGTGGTACTGGTGGCGCTGTCGTTGGCCTGGCACGCCATCGGCGCGCCGGATTCGCTCATCACCGAGATCGCCATCTACACGCTCTATGGCGCGGCGGTGAACCTGCTGGTGGGCTATACCGGGCTGGTGCCGTTCGGCGCCTCGGTGTTTTTCGGCGTCGCCAGCTACGCCACCGCCATCTCGCTGCGCGACGGCATCGGCAACGAAGCGTTCGCGCTGCTTTTCGCCGTCGGGCTGTCCTTGCTGCTGGGGCTGCTGATCGGGCTCATCATCCTGCGCCGGCGGGGATTGTATTTCTCCCTGCTCACGCTCGCCTTCTCGCAGACCGGGTTCGAGATCGCGTTCCGCTGGACCGCGCTGACCGGCGGGGAGAACGGGCTGCAGAACGTGCCGCTGCCCTGGCTGCACAACCCGTTGGTGTTCCATGTCTTCGCCATCGCCGCCGTGACCCTCGGCATGGCGCTGCTCTGGCGGATCGCGCATTCCCCGTTCGGGCGCACCTTGCAGGCGCTGCGCGAGAACGAGACGCGGGTCCGCAGCCTGGGCTACGACCCGTTCCGCATCAAGCTGATCGCCTTCGTGCTGATGGGCGGGTTCATCGGTTTCGGCGGCGGTTTGCTGGCGCTGCTGCTGCGCGGGGCCTACGCCGACAACCTGGGCTGGCAGCACGCCGGCGACGCGCTGCTGATGACGGTGCTGGGCGGGGTTCACCAGTTCCTCGGGCCGCTCTTCGGCGCCATCGCCTTCGTCATCCTGCAAGACCGGCTGTCGGCGCTCTGGCAGGAATGGTGGCTGCTGTTCGCGCCGATCATCCTGGTGGTGGCGCTCACCTCGCCCGAGGGGATCATCGGCGCCGCGCAGCGACTGCTCGGCCGGTCGCGCTGGACCCTGACCCGGCCCGGGATCCCGCCCCGCCCGGCGGCGATCGCGCCGTGGCAGATGACCCCTGGGCACGAGGACCGGCTGGCCCTGGATCCCGCCCGCCCGATCCTGTCCATCCGCGGGCTGCACAAGCGCTTCGGCTCGCTGATAACCGCGAACGACATCGCGCTGGATGTCCATCCGTTCCAGCTGCACAGCTTCATCGGCCCCAACGGCGCCGGCAAGACCACGCTGTTCAACATGCTGACCGGGATCCTGCCACCCAATGCGGGGGTGATCCGGTTCCAGGACCGCGATATCACCCGCTTGCCGGTGGACCGCAGGGTGCGTCTCGGTCTCGGTCGGTCGTTCCAGATCATCAGCGTGTTCCGCACGCTCACCGCGTTCGAGAACGTGCGCATCGCGGTGCAGGCGCATGATCCCGGGCGCCACAGTCTCTGGCGCGACGCCTACCGCATGGAGGCGGTGAACGCCCGCACCTGGTCGCTGCTGGACGCCGTCGGGCTGGCCGACCAGGCGGGCGAGATCTGCGCCAACCTGGCGCACGGCGCGCAGCGCCTGCTCGAGATCGCGGTCACGCTCGCCACCGAGGCCAAGCTGCTGCTGCTCGACGAACCGCTGGCGGGACTCGCCGAGGCCGACCGGGTGGTGGTGGCGAAGCTGATCCGCGACCTCGCCCGGACCCATGCGGTGCTGCTGATCGAACACGATATCGACCGCGTGCTGGCGCTGTCCGACCGGATCACCGTGCTGCACCAGGGAAGGTTGATCGCCGACGGCAAGCCGGCCGAGGTGGCGCGCAACCCCGAGGTGATCGCCGCCTATCTGGGCAGCGCGCATGGCGCGCCCGTGGCACCGGCGCGCGCCGCGGTGGCGTCGATCGGCCCGGTGCTGCTGGAGGCGCGCGGGGTGATCGCCGGCTACGGCGGCAGCCGGGTGCTGGACGGCATCGATCTCGCGGTCCACCAGGGCGAGGCGGTGGCGTTGCTGGGCCGCAACGGCGTCGGCAAGACCACCCTGCTGCGCGCCCTGACCGGCACGGTGCGCGCCTCCGCCGGCAGCATCCGCTTCGACGGCGCCACGATCACCGCGGCGCCGAGCTATGAGATCAACCGCCGCGGCATCTCCCTGGTCCCGGAGGGACGGCGGCTTTTCCCGAACCTCAGCGTGCTCGAGAATCTGCGCATCGCCACCCGTCCGGGCGGGGCGAGCCTCGATGAGATCTACGACCTCTTCCCCAAGCTGCGCGTGCTGGCGCGCTCGCAGGCGGAGAGCCTGTCGGGCGGGGAACGGCAGATGCTGGCGATCGCCCGGGCGCTGATGGTGCCGGCGAAACTGATCCTGCTCGACGAACCCTTCGAGGGGCTGGCGCCGGCGATCGTGCAGGAGGTGATGGCGGCGCTCGCGCGGCTGCGCGGCAAGGTGGCGATGGTGATCGTCGAACACCATGCCGAGACGGTGCTGGGGCTGGTCGATCGGGCGGTGGTGCTGGTCAACGGCCAGGTGGCCTTCACCGGCAGCGCCCGCGCGCTGGAAGCCGATCCCGACCTGCAAGCAAGGCTCCTGGGCGTGGTGCAGCCGGCGTTGGACGCCGCCTGATCCGGCGCGCTATCCTGCCCGCGCGGGAGGCGGCCATGGAACAGGGCAGAACCACGTTGCGGCTGGATATCGCCGGCTACGAGCGGGTGATGGAGGGGGCGGACATGCGCGCCTCGGTCCTGACCCTGGGGCCGGGGCAATGCGTGCCGTGGCACTACCATTCCGGCATCACCGACAGCTTCGTCTGCCTGGACGGGCCGATGGAGGTGGAAACCCGGGCCCCGCGCGCGACCCATCGGCTGGCCCCCGGGCAGCGCTGTGAGGTGGCGCCGATGACCGCGCACACCGTGCGCGGCGTCGATGGCGGGCCGTGCCGGTTCCTGCTGATGCAGGGCGTGGGGGTTTATGACAACGTCGCCGTGGGCGGCGCGGACAATGTCGCCGTGGGCGGCGCGGGTTAAGGAGAGACCGATGGCCAATTTTGCCTCCACCGCCGATCTCGGCGACAAGACCGTCTCGTTCGAGGAACTCGCCCCCGGGCTCTACGCCTATACCGCCGAGGGCGATCCCAATTCCGGCGCGATCGTGGGGCCGGACGGGGTGACCGTGATCGACGCCCAGGCCACGCCGGCGATGGCAGCCGAGGTGCAGGCGCGGATCGCCTCCGTCACCGACCGCAAGGTCAACCGCATCATCCTCTCGCATTACCACGCGGTGCGGGTGCTGGGGGCGTCCGGCTATCCGGCGCAGGAGATCATCTGCTCCGATATCACCCGCGACCTCATCGTCGAACGCGGGCAGGCCGACATGGACAGCGAGATCGGCCGCTTCCCCCGCCTGTTCCGTGGCCGCGAAAGCATCCCCGGCCTGACCTGGCCCAGCCTGACCTTCCACGGAAGGATGTCGCTGTGGCTGGGCGCGCGCGAGGCGCAGATCATCCAGATCGGCCGCGCCCACACCATGGGCGATACCATCGTCTGGCTGCCGAAGGAGAAAGTGCTGTTCGCCGGCGATACGGTGGAATTCGGCGCCGCGCCCTATTGCGGCGACGCGCATTTCACCGACTGGCCGGCAACCCTGCATCGGCTGCGCGAACTGGGCGCGGAGAAGATGGTCCCCGGCCGCGGCCGCGCGCTGGTGACCAGGGCCGACGTGGAACAGGGCCTCGCCGACACCGACGCCTTCACCTCCACCCTGTTCGGCATCGTCCGCGACGGGGTGGCGAAGGGGCGGGGCCTGCGGGACATCTATCGCGCGGCGATGGACGCGATGACCCCGCGCTTCGGCACCTGGGCGATCTTCAACCACTGCATGCCGTTCAACGTCTCGCGCGCCTTCGACGAGGCTTCGGGGATCGACCGCCCGCGCATCTGGACCGCCGCGCGCGACCGCGAGATGTGGGAAGCGCTCGAGGGCTGAGGCCCATGCCCTACGCCTATCCGCGCTATCCGGCGGCGCCACGCCCGGCGGACGGGGCGGCGGAGGCGGTGATCGTCGGCGGCGGGATGGTCGGGCTCACCGCGGCGCTGGACCTCGCCCATCGCGGCATCGCCAGCGTGGTGCTGGACGAGGACGACAGCGTCAGCACCGGCTCGCGCGCGATCTGCATGGCCAAGCGCTCGCTCGAGATTTTCGACCGGCTGGGGGTCGGCGCGCGGATGCTGGACAAGGGCGTGACCTGGAACCGCGGCGAGGTGCTGTTCCGCGACCGCAAGGTGTACGAGTTCGACCTGCTGGCGGAGACCGGCCACGCCTTCCCGGCCTTTATCAATCTGCAACAGTACTATGTGGAAGAATACCTGGTCGAGGCCTGCCGCGCCTCCGGACTCGTCGATCTGCGCTGGAAGCATCGCCTGGCCGCGCTCGCGGCGGAGGCCGGGGGCGTGACGCTGACGGTGGAGACGCCCGAAGGCCCCTACCGCCTGCGCGCGGGCTGGCTGCTCGCCTGCGACGGGGCGCGCAGCACCGTCCGCGCCGCGCTCGGCCTCGATTTCGTGGGCCAGGTCTTCCGCGACCGCTTCCTGATCGCGGATGTGGTCATGGACGCCGCCTTCCCGCCGATCCGCCGGTTCTGGTTCGAACCGCCCTTCCATCCCGGCGGGTCGGTGCTGCTGCATCGCCAGCCGGATCGGGTCTGGCGCATCGATTTCCAGCTCGGCTGGGACGCCGACCCGGAAGCGGAGAAGGACCCCGAGCGCGTGCGGGCCCGGGTCGCCGCCTTCCTGGGGCCGGAGGTTTCGTTCACCCTCGACTGGGTCAGCGTCTATACGTTCCGCTGCCGCCGGCTCGAACGGTTCCGTCACGGCCGCATCCTGTTCCTGGGCGACGCGGCGCATCAGGTCAGCCCCTTCGGCGCCCGCGGCGGCAATGCCGGCGTGCAGGATGCCGACAATCTCGGCTGGAAGCTCGCCGCGGTGCTGGCCGGCACTGCGCCGGAGTCGCTGCTGGACAGCTACGACGCCGAGCGCATCCCCGCCAACGACGAGAACATCCTGCATTCCACCCGCGCCACCGATTTCATCACCCCCAAGACCGAGGCCGGCCGCGCCTATCGGGACGCGGTGCTGGAACTGGCGGCGCGGCACGAATTCGCGCGCGCGCTGGTGAATTCCGGCCGGCTGTCGCGCCCGGCGGTGCTGCGCGAGAGCCCGCTGAACACGCCGGACGACGCACCCTGGTGCGGCGGCCTGCCGCCCGGGGCCCCGGCGGTGGACGCGCCGCTCGGCCCCGGCTGGCTGCTGGCCGCGCTGGCCGACAACGGCTTCGTCCTGCTGCGCTTTGCCCCGCCCGATGGCGCGGCGCTGCCCGGCATCCGCGCCCTGTTCGCCGCCCCCGAGGGGCTGCTCGCCGCGCGCTACGCTGCCCGCGCGGGCGATGCGATCCTGTTCCGTCCCGACCAGCATGTCGCGGCGCGCTGGCATGATTTCAAGCCCGCCGCCGTCATTGCCGCGCGCGATCGCGCGCTGGGCCGCCTGCCGGCCGCGCCCATCGCCGTTGCGCCGCCGCCGCCCGACCCGGACGCGGTGTTCGCCGCGCTGGCCGATGCGCATCGGGACCTGGACGCGGCGGCCTCGCGGCGGCTGGACGCGCGCCTCGTGCTGCTGCTTGCCGAACGGATCGGCGACGCCGATACGGTTGCCGCCATCATCACCGCCGCGCGCGCGGCGGGGGAGGACGTATCGTGAAACTCTACACCTATTTCCGCTCCTCGGCCGCCTGGCGGGTGCGGATCGCGCTCGGGCTCAAGGGCCTCGCCTGGACGCCCGAGTTCATCCATCTCACCCGCGACGGCGGCGAGCAGCTGCGCCCCGAGTACCGGGCGAAGAACCCGACCGCGCTGGTGCCGACGCTGGAAACCGATTCCGGCGCATTGCTCGGCCAGTCGCTGGCGATCATCGAATATCTGGACGAGCTCCACCCCGATCCGCCGCTGCTGCCGCGCGACAAGCTGGCCCGGGCGCGGGTGCGCGCCTTCGCCCTCACCGTCGCCTGCGAGATCCACCCGCTCAACAACCTGCGCGTGCTGCGCTACCTGGGGTCGGCGATGGGCCAGGACCAGGCCGGGCGCGACATCTGGTACGCGCATTGGATCGCCGAGGGCCTGGCGGCCCTGGAGGCACTCGCCGAACCGGGACCGTTCTGTTTCGGCGCCGCCCCCACCCTGGCCGATATCTGCCTGATCCCGCAACTCGGCAACGCGCGGCGGATGCACTGCCCGGTCGAGGCCTATCCGCGCCTGCTGGCGGCGGAGGCGGCGGCGCTGGCGCTGCCCGCCTTCCGCGACGCCGCCCCCGACCGCCAGCCCGACGCCGCCTGATGGAGCACGCCATGACCCATGCCGCGATGATGACCGGCTTCGGCAACGAATTCGCCACCGAGGCCATCCAAGGCGCCCTGCCGCAGGGGCGCAATTCCCCGCAGCGCCCGGCGCTCGGCCTCTACGCCGAACAGCTCTCCGGCACCCCGTTCACGGTGCCGCGGCGGGAGGCGCGGCGGAGCTGGATGTATCGCATCCGCCCCTCGGCGCGGCATCCGGCCTACCGCCCGCTGCCGCACCCGGGGCTCGGCGCGGCGCTGGCCCCGCCCACCCCCAACCGGCTGCGCTGGGACCCGCTGCCGATGCCGGATGCCCCCACGGATTTCGTCGCCGGGCTGTTCACCATGGTGGCCGCGGCGGAGGCGCCGGCGGCGGGTGTCTCGGTGCATCTCTATCACGCCAACCGGCCGATGCACCGGGTGTTCTGGAGCGCCGACGGCGAACTGCTGATCGTCCCGCAACAGGGCGCATTGACGCTGGCGACCGAGCTCGGCCGCTTCACCGTCGCGCCGGGCGAGATCGCGGTGATCCCGCGCGGCATCCGCTTCCGTGCCAACCCCGCGCACGAGACCGCGCGCGGCTATATCGCCGAGAACCACGGCGCCACCCTGCGGCTGCCGGACCTCGGGCCGATCGGCGCCAACGGCCTCGCCAATCCGCGCGATTTCGAGACCCCGGCGGCCTGGTTCGAGGACCGCGAGGAACCCACCGAGATCGTGCAGAAATACCAGCACCGGCTGTTCGCCGCCGGGCTCGACCATTCGCCCTTCGACGTGGTGGCCTGGCACGGCAACCTGGCGCCCTATCGCTACGACCTCGCCCGCTTCATGGCGATCAACACGGTCAGTTTCGACCATGCCGACCCGTCCATCTTCACCGTCCTGACCGCGCCGACCGATACCGCCGGCACCGCCAACCTGGATTTCGTCATCTTCCCGCCGCGCTGGACGGTGGCCGAGGACACCTTCCGCCCGCCCTGGTTCCATCGCAACGTCATGAACGAATGCATGGGGCTGATCCACGGCGTCTATGACGGCAAGAAGGGCGGGTTCGAGCCCGGCGGCCTCAGCCTGCACCCGATGATGAGCGCGCATGGCCCCGACGCCGCGGTCACCGAGGCGGCGATGGAAGCCCAACTGGTCCCGCACCGCATCGCCAACACGCTCGCCTTCATGTTCGAGACGCGGCACCTGCTGCGCCCCACCGAGGCGGCGCTGGCGCTGGCGCAGCTGCAAGCCGGCTACGACCAGGTCTGGGACAGCCTGCCGCGGCACTTCGCCGGACATCCGCGATGATCGACGCCACCCACGCCCCGGGGCTGCGAAGCTGGGTCGCCTCGGCCAACTTGCATTCCGATTTCCCGATCCAGAACCTGCCGCTCGGCGTGTTCGCGCCGCCGGGCGGGCTGCCGCGGGCGGGGGTGGCGATCGGCGACATGATCCTCGATCTCGCCGCCGCCCTGCCCGGGGTGGTGGCCGCGGGGCCGACCCTGAACCCGATCCTCGCCGCCGGAGCGCCACGCCGGCGGGGGCTGCGCCAGCTGGTCTCCGGCCTGCTCGCCACCGGCAGCCCGGACCGCGCGCGGGTCGAGAAGCTGCTGTACCCGGCCGCCGACTGCACCCTGCACCTGCCGGCGGTGATCGGCGACTACACCGATTTCTTCGCCGGCATCCAGCACGCCACCAACACCGGCCGCCTGTTCCGTCCCGACAATCCGCTGCTGCCCAACTACAAATACGTCCCGGTCGCCTATCACGGCCGCGCCTCCTCGGTGCGCGCGCCCGGGCCGCCGATCTTCCGCCCGTCCGGGCAGCGCAAATTGCCGGAGGAGGCCGCGCCGAGCTACGGCCCCTGCCGCAATCTCGATTACGAGCTCGAACTCGGCATCTGGATCGGCCCCGGCAATGAACCGGGCGCGCCGATCCCGATCGCCCGCGGCCACGAGCATATCGCCGGCTACTGCCTGCTGAACGACTGGTCGGCGCGCGACATCCAGGCCTGGGAATACCAGCCGCTCGGCCCGTTCCTGGCGAAGAACTTCCACACCACCATCTCGCCCTGGATCGTGACCCCGGAGGCGCTGGCGCCGTTCCGCGCCCCGGCTTTCGCCCGCCCCGAAGGCGATCCGGCGCCGCTGCCCTATCTGGCCGACCCCGCCGACCGGGCCGCGGGCGGACTCGCGCTGCGCTTTGCGGTTGCCATCCGCACCCGGCGGATGCGCGAGGCCGGTGCCGCGCCGCATGTGCTGTCGCGGGTCGGCGCGGATGCGCTCTACTGGACCCCGGCGCAGATGGTCGCTCATCACACCTGCAACGGCTGCGATCTCCATCCGGGCGATCTGTTCGGCAGCGGCACCATCTCGGGCGCCGATCCTGGCAGTTTCGGCAGCCTGCTGGAACTGACGCAGGGCGGCCGCACCCCGCTGAGCCTGCCCAACGGCGAGGCCCGCGGCTTCCTGGAAGATGGCGACGAGATCGTCTTCACCGCGCGCGCCGAGGCGCCGGGCGCGGTGCCGATCGGCTTCGGCGCCTGCGCCGGGGTGATCAGCGCGCCGCCGCCAGCACCCGGTCGATGAAGGCGCCGGCGCTGCCCAGGTAGCCGGCCGGATCGGTCAGCCGCGCGATCGCCGCCGGGTCCAGCCGCGCGGCCACCTCGGGCGCGCGGGCCAGCGCCGCGGCCAGCGGGATCCGTTCCGCCAGCGCCACGTCGCAGGCGTGCTTGACCACGTGATGCGCCTCGCCCCGGCCCAGCATCGGCGCCAGCCCCATCATCACCGCCTCGGCCACGATCATGCCGCCGGTGATGTCGAGATTGGCGCGCATCCGCGCCGGGTCGGCCACCATCCCCTCGGCGATGGTGCGGGCGTGGATCAGCGCGCCATGGGTCAGCACGAAGGCCTGCGGGATCGCCAGCGCTTCCGCCTGCCACGGCCCGGTGCCGCGTTCGTGGTCCTGCGCCATCGCCCCCAGCATGAGCGGCACCAGCGCCTGCACCCCGCGCGCGGCGGCGTGGATGTATTCGGAGGCGATCGGGTTGCGCTTCTGCGGCATGGTGGAGGAGGCGCCGCGCCCGGCGACATAGGGTTCCGCCACCTCGCCCACCTCGGTCTGCGCCAGCAGGATGATGTCGGTGGCGAATTTGGCGAGGCTGCCGGCGACGAGGCCGAGGAAGCACACCGCCTCGGCCAGCCCGTCGCGGCAGACATGCCAGGGCGCGGCGGGAGCGGCGAGGCCGAGCTCGGCCGCCAGCCCCTCCATCACCGCGACCCCGTCCGGCCCGAGCGAGGCGAGGGTGCCGGCGGCGCCGCCGAAGCTGATCCGCTCCACGCGCGGGCGCAGCTGCGCCAGCCGTTCCGCGTGGGCGATGAAGGGCATCGCCCAGGTGGCGCATTTCAGCCCGAGCGTGGTGGGCAGCGCCTGTTGCAGATGGGTCCGCCCGGCCATCACCGCGTCGCGGTGCCGCGCCGCCTGCGCCAGCAGCGCGTCGCGCAGCGCGGCGATCTCGGCGCCGATCAGCGCCAGCCCCGCGCGCGCTTGCAGCACGGTGGCGCTGTCCATGATGTCCTGGGTGGTCGCCCCCCAATGGGTCCAGCCGCCGTGCTCGCCGGCCACCCGCGAGAGTTCGGCGACCAGCCCCAGCACCGGGTAGCCGACGTTGCGCGCCTGCGCGGCCAGCACCGCGGGGTTGAGCAATTCGTAGCGCGCGACCTCGGTGATGCGTGCCGCCGCCGCGGCCGGGATCAGGCGGAGCCGGGCCTGCACCCGCGCCAGCGCCGCCTCCACATCCAGCATCCGCTGGAAATACGCGGCCTCGTCGAACACCGCGCGCATCGCGTCGGAGCCGTAGAGGGTGCCGAGGATCGGCCCGTCGGCCGGGTTGACCGGCATCAGGCGGCGTTCCGCTTCAGCCGGTCGGTGAAGCTCTTGCGGAACTTCGCCACCTTGGGGCCGACCACCGCCTGGCAGTAGCCGGTCCAGGGGTTGCGTTCGTAATAATTGTCGTGCTCGTCCTCGGCCGGCCAGA
>JAKBCO010000028.1 GCA_021807785.1 Pseudomonadota bacterium | reverse complement strand
GGCTACAACGACGTCGCCGCGGTGTTCCGCTCCACCGCCGAGGGCGAGACCGGGCACGCGCACGGGCATCTCGAGTTCCTGGAAGCGGTCGGCGATCCGGCCACCGGCAAGCCGATCGGCAAGACCTCCGACAACCTGGCCGCCGCGGTGGCCGGGGAGACGCATGAATACACCGACATGTATCCGGGCATGGCGCGTTCGGCCCGCGAGGAAGGATTCGAGGAGATCGCCGACTGGTTCGAGACGCTGGCCAAGGCCGAGCGGTCCCATGCCGGGCGGTTCCAGCGCGCGCTGAACGAGCTGTCCTGAGCCGCGGCGGGCGAGGGGCTCCCGCCCCTCGCCGTTCGCCCGCGTCACGGCCGGGCCTCGTCCCGCCCTCCATTCCCGATCCGGATTCGCACCATGCGCGAAGGCAGCCTGGAGGCGCCCACCCGCCATCCGATCCCCTGGCAGACCCCCGACTTCACCGACCCGGCGAAGATCGAGGCCGAGCTGCGCCGGGTGTTCGACATCTGTCACGGCTGCCGCCGCTGCTTCAATCTTTGCGAATCGTTCCCCACGCTGTTCGACCTGATCGATGCCTCGCCCACCGGCGAGCTCGACGGGGTTGCCAGCGCCGATTTCAAGCCGGTGATCGACGGCTGCACGCTGTGCGACATGTGCTTCATGACGAAGTGCCCATACGTGCCGCCACACGCCTTCGACCTGGATTTCCCGCATCTGATGCTGCGTCACCGGGCAATGGAGGCGGCGCAGGGCAGGCTGGGCTTCGCCGAGCGGCAACTCGCCGCGACCGACCGCAACGGCAAGCTGGCCGGCGCGGTGGCGCCGCTGGCGAACTGGGCCACCGACCGGGCCAACGCCGCCACCCGCGGGCTGCTGGCGCGCGTGGCAGACCTGAACCCGCGCGCCGCGCTGCCGAAATATCATGCCGCCAGCTTCGTTTCCGCCGCCGCCAAGGCGCCGCCGCCGGTGAACCGCGACGCTCCGGGCTTCGGGCGCAAGGCGGTGATCTATGCCACCTGCTTCGTGAACTATAACGATCCCGACATGGGCGCCGCCGCCCGCGCGGTGCTGGCGAAGAACGGGGTCGAGACCGAAGTGGTGCATCCGCATTGCTGCGGGATGCCGCTGCTGGAACAGGGACGCATCGGCGAGGTGGCCGACGCCGCCCGCCAGGTCGCCGCCGCGCTGGGGACCTGGATCGACCAGGGCTACGACATCATCGCCCTGGTGCCGTCCTGCGCGCTGATGCTCAAATTCGAATGGCCGCTGATCCTGCCCGACGACGCGGCGGTCAAGCGCCTGTCGGGTGCCACCTTCGATATCAGCGAATATGTGGTCGATATCGCCCGCAAGCAGGGCCTGGCGCCGGGAATGACACCGATCCCGGGCGGGGTGGCGGTGCATCTGGCCTGCCACGCGCGGGCCCAGAACATGGGCCAGAAAGCGGCCGAGCTGCTGCGCCTGCTGCCCGGGACCGAGGTGACGGTGATCGAGCGCTGCTCCGGCCATGGCGGGTCCTGGGGGTTTAAGCGGGCGCATTTCGATGCCGCGCTGAAATTCGGCCGTCCGGCGGCGCGTCAGGCGGCCGGCAGCGGACGCGGCTTCGTCGCCTCGGAATGCCCGCTGGCCGGGGTGCATATCGCCCAGGGCATGGAGACCCTGGACGATGCGGCGCAGCACCCCACATTGGCGGGACACCCGATCCAGCTGTTGGCGAAAGCCTATGGGCTCGCCTGAAGGAAGGTTGCCAATGCCCCCCGCGCGCGCGATCACCGAAGCCGACCTGCTGGCGCCCGCCGCCTATGCGGCGGTGCGTGTCGAACGCCGCCGCGCGGTGGCCGCCCGCAAGAGGCTGCGCCGGGTGGAGGTAGGTCCGTTCGTCACCTTCTACTTCGAGTGCTTCGAGACGATGTGGTTGCAGATCCAGGAGATGCTGCATATCGAGAAGGGCGGGCCGGCGCAGATCCCCGACGAGCTCGCCGCCTACAACCCGCTGGTGCCGAACGGGGCCGAGCTGGTCGCCACCTTCATGATCGAGATCGACGACCCGCTGCGCCGGGCCCGGGTGCTGGCACGGCTGGGCGGGATCGAGGCGCATGTGGTTCTGCGCATCGGCGCCGAGGCGATCCGCGCGGTGGCGGAGGAGGATCAGGACCGCACCTCGGCCGAGGGCAAGGCGTCCTCGGTGCAGTTCGTGCATTTCCCGTTCACCCCGGAGCAGATCGCCGCCTTCCGTCGGCCCGGGGCGGAGGTGGTGCTGGGGCTCGATCACCCCGAATACCGGCACATGGCGGTGCTCCCCGAGCCGGTGCGCGCCGAGCTCGCGGGCGACTTCGCCTGAGCTTGTCGCGGGGGCGCGGCTGGGGCAGAACCGCCCGCATCGTCCACGACCCGAAGGGGGGATTACCCGTGAAGTTCAGGAATCTGCTTCCCGCGCTCGGCCTGCTGCCGGCGCTGTGGGGAGGGGCCGCGGTTGCCGCGGGCGCTCCGTCCGAAATCAAGATCGGCACGCTCTATGCCAGTTCCGGTCCCTTCGCCGCCATCTCGATGCCGGTCTATGATGGAGAGAAACTGTGGGCGAAGCAGATGAACGCCCAGGGGGGCGTTTATGTGGCCGCCTATCACAAGAAGATCCCGGTCAAGCTGATCGCCTATGACGACCAGTCCAGCACCGCCACCGCGGCGACGCTCTACAACCAGCTCATCAGCCAGGATCACGTCGATCTGCTGATGGCTGATTCGGGGTCGGTGCTGACCTCGGTCGCGGTGCCGATCGCCAAGGAACACAAGATGTTCCTGTTCGACGTCTCCGGCACCGGCGGGACCTTCTTCACCAAGGACAACCCCTATATCGGGCTGATGGCGATTCCGGTCTCCACCATCTGGCCGAGCGCGATTTCCAACTTCCTCGACGATGTCGGGGTGAAGAACGGGATCAAGACCGCCGCCATCCTCTATGCCACCAACGATTTCACCGGCACCCAGGCGCACTCGCTGGCCGGGTTCCTCAAGAAGGCCGGCAAGATCAAGATCGTCTATGACCAGGGCGTGCCGACCAGCACCTCGAACTATACCGTGCTGATCAACAACATCGCCGCCCATAAGCCGGACGCGGTGATCGAGCTCGGGTTCCCCAACAACGAGATCGCGTTCCTGCGCAACTTGCAGGATTCCGGCGACACGTTCCGCTTCCTGTTCACCGTCTATGGCGGCACCGAGATGGACCTGCTGCTGAAGAATGTCGGCGCCGCGGGGTTGGCCGGAAGCTACAGCTACGTGCCGTCCGCGCTCTATTCGTACAAGGTGAATTACGGGCCGACGCTCGCCCAGTACAGGGCCATGTGGGACAAGGAATATCCGAAGGGTTCGGGCGTGGAATGGGGCTCGAACGCGGTCTATGGCTATCAGGCCTGCCTGGTGATGCAGCGCGCGCTGGCCACCGCCAAGGGCATGAGCCAGATGGACATCCACAACGCGGTGTTCGCCCTGTCGGGCAAGCTCAAGACGCTTGACGGCACCTTCGAGCTCAACAGCGAAGGCGCGCAGATCGGCGAGATGACGCCGATGGGCCAGCTGGTCCGCAAGGGCAAGCACGGCATCGGCATCGTCGCCGTCTATCCGCCGGAATTCGCCAAGGCGAAGGCGGTGTTCGGCAAGTAGCGGCGCGCCGGCCGCGGGCGCGGCTTGCCGGACCCGACCGGGTTTGGCAGAACCGCTCCGCGGCCGGGATGCGGCCGCGACCACTGAAGAATGAACGGGGGAGGCATGAGAGTCCGGGGGATGATGGCGGCGCTGGCATTGCTCGCCGGCTTCGCCACCGCGTCATGGGCCGCGCCTGTGCCCAAGGAAATCCGGGTCGGCACGCTCTATGCCAGCACCGGGCCGTTCGCTTCGATCTCCATGCCCGCCTATGACGGACTCCGGCTCTGGGCGAGGCAGGTGAACGCGGCCGGCGGGCTCTATGTGAAGCCCTATGGGCGGAAGATCCCGGTCAGGCTGATCGCCTATGACGACCAGTCCAGCACCGCCACCGCGGCGACGCTCTACAACGAGCTCATCAGCCGCGACCATGTGAATGTCCTGATCGCCGATTCCGGCTCGGTGCTGACCTCGGTCGCGGTGCCGATCGCGCGCGAGCACAAGATGTTCCTGTTCGACATCTCGGGCACCGGCAAGCCGTTCTTCACCAGGGACAATCCGTATATCGCGCTGATGAGCCTGCCGATCTCCACCCTGTGGCCGTCGGTGCAGGCGGATTTCCTCGACAGCGTGGGGCTACGGGCGGGGATCAGGCGGGTGGCGATCCTCTATGCCACCAATGATTTCTCGGGCACCCACGCCAACGCGCTGGCTGGCTATCTGCGCGAGGCGGGCAAGCTCCGGATCGTCTATGACCAGGGGGTGCCCACCAATACGTCGAACTACACGGTGCTGATCAACAATATCGCCGCGACGAAGCCGGACGCGGTGATCGAACTCGGCTTCCCCGGCAACGATATCGGCTTCCTGCGCGCGCTGCACGAATCGGGCGAGCATTTCCGCTATGTCTTCACCCTGTTCGGCGGCTTCGAGATGCACGCCCTGCTGGGCGGCGCCGGAGCGGCGGCGATGGACGGCACCTTCACCTATGTCCCGGCGGCGCTCTACCCCTACAAGGTGAATTACGGCCCCACCCTGGCGCGGTTCCATGCCGCCTGGGACGCGGCATATCCGAAAGGCTCGGGCGTGCCCTGGGGGGCGGACGGGCTGATGGGCTACATGACCGGGCTGGTGGTGCAGAAGGCGCTGGCCACCACCACGGGCATGGGCCAGCTCGACCTGCGCCGGGCGGTGTTCGCGCAGTCGGGCAAGCTGCGCACCCTGGCCGGGCCGTTCCGGCTGAGCCGCGACGGCGCCCAGATCGGCGAGATGACGCCGGTGGGCCAGCTGCATGCCGACGGGCATGGCGGGCTCCGGCTGGTGGCGGTCTATCCGCCGGCCGCCGCCAAGGCCAAGCCGGTGTTCGGCAAGTGACGCGGCGGCCGCGGTGCTGATCGGGGCGGTCGTCGCCGGGGTGGTGTTCGGCCTCTATTTCGCGCTGGTGGGGCTCGGCCTCAACCTCGTGTTCGGGGTCATGCGCATCGTCAACCTCGCCCATGGCGACGTGCTGATGCTGGGCGGCTATGCGGCGTGGTGGCTGCTGTCGGCGTTCGGCCTGCATCCGCTGGTCGCGGCGGTGCTGGTGCTCGGCGTGTTCATCGCGGTCGGATATCCGCTCTACTATCTGGTGGTGCCGCAGCTGCAGCGGGCACGGGATTCCGAGATGCTCTCGCTGATCCTGTTCTTCGGCCTCTCGCAGATGATCGAGGCGGTGACCACGATCGCGGTCGGCACCACCGAACGCTCCCTGCCCGGGCGGATGCTGGGGATCGGGCCGTTCATCCTGCTCGGGGCCCGGCTGCCGAAGCCATGGGTGTTCTCGGGCGTGGTCAGCGCGGTGGCGGTGGCGGGGGTCTATCTCTACCTGTACCGCACCCGGCTCGGGATGCTGACCCGGGCGGTGATGGTCTCCCGCGACGAGGCGCTGGCGACCGGCATCGACGTCCATCGCGTCTCGGCGCTGGCCTTCGGCATCGCGCTGGGGCTGGCCGGCGTCGCCGGGGTGTTCGCCCCCTTCATGCTGGGCAGCATCACCCCGGCGATGGGACCGGACATCAACCTGACCGCCTTCGCGGTGATCGTGGTCGGCACCCTCGGCAATCCGCTCGGCACGGTGGCGGGCGGGGTCATCTACGGCGTGGCGCTGATGCTGATGCAGACCTATTACAGTTCCTGGGCCAATCTGCTGCCCAACCTGCTGCTGATCGCGGTGCTGCTGGTCCGCCCCGAGGGGCTGTTCGGCCGGAAGACGCGCCGTGCGTAAGCATCCCGCCGATCTCATCCTGCCGGCGCTGGTGCTGGCGGCCTTCGCGGTGGCGCCGTTCCTCTATTCGAACGAGCTGATGCTGTTCAACTTCATCGCCTTCCTGGCCTTGGCCCAGGGGTTGAACATCGTCTACGGCTTCACCGGCTATCTGCCGTTCGGCTATGTCGGGTTCTATGGCGCCGGCGCCTACGGATTCGCGCTGGCGGTGATGCATCTGCACGCCCCGCCGCTGGCGGCGATGGCGGCCGGGGCCGGGGCGGCGCTGCTGCTGGCGGTCATCCTGCTGCCGCTGTTGCGCCTGTCGGGGGCGTATTTCGCCATCGCCTCGCTCGCCGCCGCGCAGGCGGTCTATGAGGTGGTCTCGAACCCCGCCCTGCAACACATCACCAAGGGGCCGTACGGGGTCTCGCTGTCGGCGGTGTTCGCGCCGCGGTTCTCCTATTACGTCGCGCTGGCGATCCTGGGGGTTGCCTTCGCGCTGGTGGTGTGGCTGCGCAACTCCCGCTTCGGGCTCGCGTTGCAGGCGATCCGCGAGGACCCGGTGAGCGCCGGCATGGCCGGGGTCTCGGTGGTGCGCGGGCGGACCGTCGCGTGGCTGCTGTCGGCGCTGGTGGCCGGGCTGGTGGGGGCGGTGTTCGCCTGGCACATCTCGGTGTTCTATCCCGATACCGCCTTCGATCTCGGGGTTTCCATCTTCTCCGTGGTGTTCGTGCTGTTCGGCGGCGCCACCACGCTGACCGGGCCGCTGCTGGGGGTGCTGATCCTCTATGGCGTCTATAACGCCATCGGCATCACCGTGCCGCAGTATTTCCAGTTCATCTACGGCGCGCTGATCGTGGGCCTGGTGCTGTTCCTGCCCAACGGGCTGGTCTCGCTGCTGACCGCGCGAGGCTTGCGTGTCCCCTGAGCAACCGTTGCTGGTGGTAACCGACCTGGTCAAGCGCTTCGGCGGCTTCCGGGCGCTGGACGGAGTGAGCTTCCACCTCGCCCCGGGCGAGGTGCTGGGGCTGGTCGGTCCGAACGGATCGGGCAAGACCACCTGCATCAACGTCATCTCCGGCCTCTATCCGCCCGACGGCGGAGGGGTGGCCTATCTCGGGCGGGCGATCGGCGGCGTGCCCTCGCATCTGCTGGCGCGGCGGGGGATCAACCGCACCTACCAGTCCCCCAAGCCGTTCCTCTCGCTTACGGTGATGGAGAACGTGCTGGTCGCCGCCACCTATGGCAATGGCGGCACGCCACCCGACCTGATGGGGCTGCTCGCGTCGCTGGAACTCGATACGCTGGCGGGGCGGCGCGCGGGCGAGCTCAACTCCGCCCAGCAGAAGACGCTGGATCTGGCGCGCGCCCTGGCCACCGGGCCGCGCGTGCTGCTGGTCGATGAATTGGCGGCGGGCCTCAACCCGGCCGAGCTCGGGCGCATGGCGGACCGGCTGCGCGCGCTCGCCGCCGGCGGGATGGCGCTGCTGGTGGTGGAGCATCTGATGGGGTTCATCGACCGGGTCACCGACCGGGTGGTGGTGATGAACGCGGGGCGGGAGTTTTTCGAGGGCACGCTGGCGACCGCGATCAAGGACCCGGAAGTGATCCGCGTGTTCCTGGGTGGTGCCCATGGCTGAGCTGCTGACCGCCGAGGGGATCTGTTCCGGCTACGGCCAGGTGCAGGTGCTGTGGGGGGCGGGGCTGCGGGTGGCCGCCGGGGAGCGGGTGGTGCTGCTGGGCGCCAACGGGGCCGGCAAGACCACGCTGCTGAAAGTGCTGGTGGGGCTGATGCCGGCCTGGGAGGGGTCGGTGCGGCTCGACGGGGCCGACATCACCGGCCAGCGCACCGATCGGCGGGTGCGGGCGGGGCTCGCCTATATGTCGGAACTCGGGGTGTTTCCGGGGCTGACGATTGCCGAGAACCTGCGCATCGGCGGACAGTTCGTGCCGCGGGCAGCGCTTTCGCGCCGGATCGAGGAGCTGTTCGACCTGTTCCCCGATCTGGCGGCGAAACGGCGTGCGCTGGCGGGCAGCCTGTCCGGCGGCCAGCGCAAGATGCTGGGGATCGCCAAGGCGCTGGCGGCGAGGCCGCGGCTATTGGTGATGGACGAGCCCTCGGCGGGATTGTCGCCGCTGTTCGTGCAGCAGGTGATCGCGGTGCTGGGCCGGTTCCGTGCCGAGGGAGCGGGGCTCGCCATGCTGATCGCCGAGCAGAACGTGGCGTTCCTGGATCTGGCCGAGCGGGTCTATACGCTGGAGGGCGGACGGGTGCGGTTTTCCGGCACGGTGGCCGAGCTACACGCCGATGACGCGCTGCACCGGGCCTATTTCGGGCTGGCCTAACCCATGGTCTGCACCGCCTCGGGGGTGATTTCGAAGATCACCCGCACCTCCCCGGGGCGGCGGAACGGGTAGCGGTCCTTGCCGAGATACTTCTTCGCCAGGGCGTCGATATGCGCGTCCGCCCCGTCCTCGGTCAGCCGTGCCACCTGGCCGCGGATCTGGAGGTAGCGATAGGCGTTGTCGGGATCGAGGATCGAGAGCGCGACCCGGGCGCCGGGGCGCATGGTACGCGCCTTTACCCGGCCACGGGCGGTGTTGACCCGGATGCGGCCGTCGGCGAGGTCGAACCAGACCGGGGTGACCTGGGGCGAGCCGTCGGCCATGACGGTGGCGAGATGGGCGAAGCTCTTCTTGCTGGTGAGGAGGTCGAGGAAAGCGGGGGGAATCTCGGTCATGGGGCGGCTCCGGCTGCGGTGGAGGTGTAGCACGGGGCGCCGCCGGCATGGTCTTGATTTCGCGCGCAGCCGCCACGCCGACCCTGCGCGCGATACGGTCGGCCGCAGGGGCCGACCGTATCAGATCGCCACCCGCACCCCGAGCTCCACCACCCGATCCGACGGAATCCGGAAGAACTCCGTCGCCGGCACCGAGTTGCGCGCCAGCATCAGGAACAGCCACCGCCGCCACAGCGGCAGCTTCGGCACCTGCGCCGCCACCATCACCTCGCGGCCGAGAAAATAGCTCGCCTGCATCGGATCGAACGCCACCCCCTGGGCCGGCAGATCCTCGAGCGCGCGCGGAATGTTCGGGCTTTCCATGAACCCGTAGCGCAGGATCACCCGGGTGATGCCCGGCGCCAGCTCCTCCACCTTCATCCGTGTATGCGCTTCCGGCACGTCCAGGTTCTGCACCGTCACCAAAATCACCCGCTCGTGCAGCACCTTGTTGTGCTTGAGGTTATGCAGCAACGAGGTCGGCACGTAGTCCGGATTGCCGGTCAGGAAGATCGCCGTGCCGGGCACCCGCAAGGTGCGCGACTGCGGCAGCCGGGCGAGGAACGGGGCCAGCGGCAGACTGTCGGCCACCCAGCGCGCCAGCAGCAAGTCGCGCCCGCGCTTCCACGAGGTCATCAGCAGCATCAGCCCGATGCCGAGCGCCAGCGGCACCCAGCCCCCCTCCACCACTTTCACCGTGTTGGCGGAAAAGAACACCAGGTCCACCAGGAAGAACAGCCCGAACACGCCGATCGCCAGCGGGCGCGACCAATGGAACTGGCGGCGAAACACGATCGCGGCCAGGAACGTGGTGCAGAGGAACGTCCCCGTCACCGCGATGCCATAGGCCGAGGCCAGCGCGTCCGAGGTCTTGAACGCCAGCACCAGCAGCAGCACCCCCAACGCCAGCAGAAAGTTGATCTGCGGCAGATAGATCTGGCCACGCTCGGTAGGGCTGGTATGGCGCACCGTCAGCCGCGGCAGGAGGCCGAGCTGCATGCATTGCCTTGTCATCGAATAGGCGCCGGTGATCAGCGACTGGCTGGCGATCACCGTAGCCATGGTCGCCAGCACCACCAGCGGCACCCGGAACCAGGCCGGCGCCATCAGATAGAACGGGTTGTGCAGCACCGCCGGATCGGTCACCACCGCCGCGCCCTGACCAAAATAATTCAGCACCAGGCAAGGCAGCACGAACCACGACCAGCTCAGCCGGATCGGATGCGGGCCGAAATGGCCCATATCCGCGTACAGCGCCTCGGCTCCGGTCACGCACAGCACCACCGCGCCCAGCACGAAGAACGCCATCCCCTTATAGACCAGCACCAGCTGCAGCGCGTACCACGGCGACATCGCCAGCAGCACATAGGGGTGGACCACGATCTGCCGCAGCCCCAGCAGACCGATGGAGGCGAACCACACCAGCATCACCGGGCCGAACAACCGCCCCACCCGCTCGGTGCCGCGCGATTGCACCGCGAACAGCACCACGATCACCACCACCGCGATCGGCAGGATGAAATCGCGAAAGCCGGGCGCAGAAACCTCGATCCCCTCCAGCGCCGACAGCACCGAGATGGCAGGGGTGATGACGCCGTCGCCAAAGAACAGGCAGGCCCCGGCGATGCCCGCCAGCGCCACCGCGGCGCGGGTGGCCGGCTTGGTGCACACCCGTTGCGCCAGCGCCATCAGTGCCAGGATGCCGCCCTCGCCGCGGTTGTCGGCGCGCATCACCAGGGTGACGTATTTCACCGTGACGATCAGCACCAGCGACCAGAAGATCAGCGACAGGATACCCAGAATCTCGACGTCGGAGATGCGGATGTCGCGGAACAGGATCAGGCTGGACTTGAACGCATAGAGCGGGCTGGTGCCGATATCACCATAGACCACGCCCAGCACGGCAAGAAGCGCGCCCCAGCGGGCGGGGCGCGCGGTCTCGGTCGCGTCGGCGGCCGTCATGCCCTACTCCCTGGCAAAGCGCGCGGGTGCATACGCCGCCCGCCGCCCTGCGACAAGCGCGGCCGATCAGAACGCCAGCCGATCGGCCTGCACCACCTGCGGCAGATCGCGCACCATCGCCAGCACGTCATCCGGCACCGGCTCATCGACGGAAACCAGGCAGATCGCATCCCCGCCCGGCTCGGCGCGGCCGAGATGGAAGGTGGCGATGTTGATTCCCGCCCCGGCCAGGGTGGCGCCGAAGCGGCCGATGAAGCCCGGCTTGTCCTTGTTGGTGACATAGAGCATGTGCGGGGCGAACTCGGCCTCCACCGGAATGCCCTTGATCTCCACCAGCCGTGGCCGTCGCCCGGCGATCAAGGTGCCGGAGACCGAGCGGGTGAGCCTGTCCGCCTCCACCGTCACCCGCACCAGGGTCTGATACTCGCCCGGCCGATCGAGCGCCGTCTCCGCGACTTCGATCCCCCGTTCGCGCGCCGCCACCGGGGCATTGACCATGTTCACCCCGGCCACCACCGGCGTCATCAGCCCGGCCAGGACCGCCGCCGATAGCGGGCGATGATTGAGCCCCGCCGCCTGGCCCTCGTATTCGATGGTGACGCGGCGGATCACCCCTTCGCGGGAATGGGTGAGCTGGCCGGCAAAGGCGCCGAGGAACCGGCAGAGGTCCATATAGGGGCGCAGCCGCGGCGCATCCTCGGACGAGACCGAGGGCATGTTGATCGCATTCGCCACCGCCCCGGTCAGCAGGAAATCGCTCATCTGCTCGGCCACCTGCAAGGCGACGTTCTCCTGCGCCTCGGCGGTCGCCGCCCCCAGATGCGGGGTGCAGACCACGCCCTCGAGTTCGAACAGCGGCGAGCGCGTCGCCGGCTCGGTCTCGAACACGTCGAGTGCGGCGCCCGCCACATGGCCGCGGGCGATCGCCTCCGCCAGCGCCGCCTCGTCCACCAGCCCGCCGCGGGCGCAGTTGATGATCCGCACCCCCTTCTTGGTGGCGGCCAGTGCCTCGCGGGAGAGGATGTTGCGGGTGGCGTCCGTGAGCGGCGTGTGCAGGGTGATGATGTCGGCGCGCGCCAGCAACGCGTCGAGCTCCACCTTCTCCACCCCCAGCGCCAGGGCGCGCTGCTCGGCCAGGAACGGGTCATAGGCCACCACTTTCATATGCAGCCCGATCGCCCGCTCGGCGACGATGGAGCCGATATTGCCGCAGCCGATCAGCCCCAGGGTCTTGCCGGTGAGCTCGACCCCCATGAAGCGGTTCTTCTCCCACTTGCCGGCCTTGGTGGAGGCCGAGGCCTCGGGGATTTGCCGGGCCAGCGCGAACATCATGGCGATGGCGTGCTCGGCGGTGGTGATGGTGTTGCCATGCGGGGTGTTCATCACCACCACGCCGCGCGCGGTGGCCGATTTCACGTCCACATTATCGACGCCAATGCCGGCGCGACCCACCACCTTCAGATTGCCGGCCGCCTCCAGCAGCTCGCGCGTGACCTTGGTGGCCGAGCGGATGGCGAGGCCGTCATAGGCGCCGATGATGGCGCGCAGCTCGGCCGGGGCGAGGCCGGGTTTCACATCCGTCTCGATCCCGCGCGCGCGGAAAATCTCGACAGCGGCGGGCGACAGCTTGTCGCTGATCAGAACCTTGGGCATGGCGGAACCTCAGGCGGCTTGCGCGGGGGCGAACTCGGCGGCGGCGGCGGCATGGGCCCAGTCGAGCCAGGGCAGCAGGGCCAGGATATCGGCGGTCTCCACCGTCGCCCCACCCCAGATGCGCAAGCCGGGCGGGGCATCGCGGTAATAGGCGATGTCGTAGGCAACACCTTCCTTTTCGAGCAGCCCGGCGATGCGCTTCGCCGCCTTGCCCTGCGCCTCCGCATCCAGCGCGGTGAACCAGGGCGCGGTGATCCGCAGGCAGATCGAGGTGGGGGAGCGAGTCGCCGGGGTCTCGGCCAGAAACTCCACCCAGGACGTGCGCGCCACCCAGGCGGCGATGGCGGCCAGATTGGCCTCGGTCCGCGCGATCAGCGCCTTCAGCCCGCCGAGCGTCTCCGCCCAGCGCAGCCCGTCCAGCGCATCCTCGACGCAGAGCATCGACGGGGTGTTGATGGTCTCGCCCTTGAAGACCCCCTCGATCAGCTTGCCGCCCTTGGTCAGACGGAAGATCTTGGGCAGGGGGCGCGGCGGGGTGAAGCTTTCCAGCCTTGCGGCGGCGCGCGGCGAGAGCGCGAGCATCCCATGCGCCGCCTCGCCCCCCAGCACTTTCTGCCAGGACCAGGTGACCACATCGAGCTTGTCGTAGGGCAGCGCCATGGCGAAGGCGGCCGAGGTCGCGTCCGCGATCACCAGCCCCTGACGGTCGGCGGGGATCCAGTCGCCGTCAGGATAACGCACGCCGGAGGTGGTGCCGTTCCAGGCCAGCACCACGTCGCGGGAGAAATCCACCGCCGTCAGGTCGGGCAGCCGCCCGTAGGACGCCTCGAGCACCCGCGCGTCCGCCAGCTTCAGCTGCTTGACGATGTCGTTGGCCCAGCCGGCGGAGAAGCTCTCATGCGCCAGCACGTCCACCCCACGCGCCCCGAGCAGCGACCAGAGCGCGAGTTCGACGGCGCCGGTATCGGAGGCGGGGACGATGCCCACCCGCCAGTCGGCGGGAATGCCCAGGATGGCGCGCGAACGCGCGATCACCTCGTTGAGGCGGGCCTTGCCCTCGGCGGCGCGGTGGCTGCGGCCGAGGAACGCGCCCGCCAGCGCCGTCACGGACCAGCCGGGACGCTTGGCGCAGGGGCCGGAGGAGAAATCGGGGTTGGCCGGACGCAGGTCCGGACGCGGTGCGGCGAGTGCCATCTGCGGCTCTCCCTTTCAGAAGAGAAGCGCCCCGGTGGGGGGGCGTGACCCGCCGCGGGGGCTACCCAAGCCGGGGCGCCGCGTCAAGAGGGATCACGGCCGCACCAGCACATACCCCTTCCCCACCAATTGCAGGATCCGCCGTACCCCGAACGGCACCTTGTGCGCATGCGGGTTGAGTTCCGGCGCGTGGCCGGTCTCGCGCGCCAAGGTGTCGATGGTGTTCATGCAGACATCGAAACGCACGCCCTGCGCCACCAGCGAATCCACCGCCACCCGCTCCGGCCCGTGCCGATACAGCAGTTCCACCCCCGGTCCGAACGCCACCACGTCGATCGCGATCTGATCGGGATAGGCCTTCAGCATCGCATTCGCGGTGCTGATGATCAGCAGCTGCTTGTCGCGGGAGGCGTCGGAGAGTTGCAGCACCAGCTTGTGGGTGGCGAAGGGCGGCGGGGTCTGCGCCCGCGCCGCCAGCGGCACCAGCGCCAGCGCCAGCCCGCCCAGCATCGCGCGCCGAGCGATCACGCCGCGAGGCCCGGATTGCCGGCCACGCCCTCGAGCCGCACCCCGGTCTCGGTGCCGATCCGCACCGTCTTGCGCCGGCGCAGCCAGCCCGCCACCACCTCCCACACCGGCTTGCCGGTGTTGACGCCATGCACCGGCGCCCAGCCCGCCACCTTGTAGGTCTTGCCGGGGGCGATCGGGGTGCCGTCGGCGAGTTCCATGTTGCCGATCCGGTGACCGATGCGCCGCGCCGGGGTGCAGCTGTAGCGCATCCCGGCCACCCGGATCATGTCGCCGCCCTGTTGCAGATAGGGATTGCGGTTGAAGAGATTGTCGCAGACATCTTCCAGCATGGCGTGGATCGCCGCCCCGGTCATCGGCGTCAGCGTGACCTGGGGATAGGTGATGGCGGTCTCGGCCAGCAGCGCCTCCATGGTGATCGGCCCGGGCAGGATGGTGGTGCCCCAGCGGAACCCGGGCGAGAGCCCGATCTCGGCGTCGAGCTCCTCGCGCAGCGCCTCGCAGATCAGCCGGTCCACCGGGCCGCCGAAATTGTTGCGCCGATAGAGCAGGCTCTCCGCCTCCGCCAGCTGCTCGGACAGCATCTTCAGATGCGGCGCGCGCTGGCGGGCGATCAGCGCCGCCACCGCCGGATCGGGGCGGATCTGCTCGCTATAGACCGGCAGCAGGTGATAGCGCAGATCGTTGATCCGCCCCTTGCCGATGTCGAGATCGAGCACGCCCAGGAACTTGCCCGCGGTGCCGGCATTGGTCACCAGCGTCACCCCGCCGGCATTGGCGATCCGCACCGGCACCGGCACCGCGTCATGGGTGTGCCCGCCCAGGATCACGTCGATCCCGCGCACATGCGCGGCGAGCTTGAGATCGACCGCCATGCCGTTATGCGACAGCAGCAGGACGCAATCGGCGTGGTGCCGTTCGCGCAGGCTGGTCACCAGGGCCTGCAACCGGTCGGGATGGATGCCGAACCGCCAATCGGGCGTCAGCCGGCGCGGATGAGCGATCGGCACATAGGGAAACGCCTGGCCGATGACCGCCACGCGCCGGCCGCCGAGATCGCGCAGCAGGAACGGTGGGAAGACCCGCCCGCTGGCCGCATCGAACGCCGGCTTGCCCTCCATCCCCGCCTCGGCGGAGAGGAAGACGTTCTGCGCCAGGAACCGGCCATGGAACGCCTTGATGAGGGCGGCGAGGCCCTCCTGGCCATAGGTGAACTCCCAATGCCCGGTCATGGCGTCGATGCCGAGCAGATTGCCCTGGGCGATCATGTCCTGCCCGCGGGTCAGGTTGGCCATCGCCGACCCCTGGGTGAGATCGCCGCCGTCGAGCAGCAGGCTCCGCCCCGCCCCGGCGGAGGCGCGCAGGGAGCGGATGGCGGTGGCCAGCTGCGCGGTGCCGCCGAGCGGGCCGAAGCGGCGCGCCGCGCGCTCGAAATCCAGGAAGGTGAAGGCGTGGGCGGCGGCGCCGCCGGGGGCGATGTCGTAGAACGACAGGAACGGGTGGCCGACGATATGCGGCGGGCGGCCGTCCTGGTTGCCGATGCCGATATTCTGCGAGGGTTCGCGGAACTGATCGGGCAGCGCCTGGGCGTGCAGATCGGTCTGGTGGATGATCCGCGCGGTGCCGTGCAGCTTCATCTCGAACGGATCGGCCGCCGCGGCGGCGGCGGGCGCGAGTGCCGCCGCCCCGGCCGCCAGCAGCACCCCCCGGCGGGTCGCCGTCATTGCCGCGGCACCTCGTTGCGCCACAGGCGCTTCTGCTCGGCCGCCTGGCGGAGCGAGAGCAGGGCCAGGTGCCGCGCATGGGTGGCCGCGGTCACCGCCGCCGCGGCATCGCCGCGTGCCAGCGCGACATGCGCCGCCTTCAGCGCGGCGAGGGTCGGCATCCATTGATCGCCCGCCGCCCGGGCGCGGCCGGCCGCGGCATCGGCCGCCGCCACCGCCACCTTGGCGGCGGCGAGGTCGGGCGCCGGCGCGGCATGGGCAAACCCGATGCCCAGCGCCAGCAGGACCACCGCCGCCCCCCTCATGGCCGCGCTCCCGGCCCGGCGATCGGCAGCCCATTGCTCATCGCGGTCAGGAAATATTCGAGGTCCCGATAGGCGAGGCTGTCGGGCTTGTCGGGGGCGGAACGAATGTTCTTGTTGCAGCCGATGAAGCGGCGCACCAGCGTGCCCATGTTGCCCCATTTCGAGCGATAGATCGGAAACGAGGCGGTGATCCCGAGCGCGGGGGCCAGGGTATCGCCGCGCACCCGATGCCCCGGATATTGCAGATGGCAGCTGGCGCAGGAGAAATTGAGCTGGCCACGGCGGGAGTAGAAATATTCCTTGCCCGCCTCGTAGGCCGCCAGCGCCGGCTTGGTATCGGGCACCACCACATCGATCTTGTGCCCGCGCGAGGTGCGTACCATGTAGGCATCGATATCGGCGAGATCGCCGGTGGTCAGTTTCAGCTTCGGCAAGCCATGCGCCACCCGGCAGCGATTGATCGCGATCGGCAAGGTCACCACCCGGCCGGTCTTCGGGTCGAATTGCGGATAGTCCTGGGCGATACCAATGCCGCCATGAGGAAAACAGCTGGCGTAGCCGGCGCCGTCGGGGAACCTGGCGTCGAACAGCGCCTTGCCGTGATCCACCGCGAAGCCGTAGGGCGGCAGCTCCATGATCTGTTGCCACTGCGCGCGTTCGCTGGCGCTGAAATTATAGGGACCATCGACGTATTTCGCCAACGGCAACTGCGGAAACAGATGCCGGAACCAGCCCTGGAAGGCAGCCCGGTCGGCGGCCGGGTTGGGCGCGGCGGCGGCGGCCACCGGGGCCGCCAACGCCAGCAACAGCAGCAGCCAACGCCTCATCGCGTCTCTCCCTCAGGCGATTTTCGCGCTCACGGCGGCGCGCTCGCCCTTGTTGTCCACCCAGGCGATGCCGACGGTATCGCCCTTCTTGCCGCCCTTGAAGGCGAAGCTGAAGAACGGGTTGCGCGAGACCGCCGGCCCCCAGAACCCGGTCAGCACCGTCTTTCCGTTGTGGGTGAATTCGATCACCTCGATGTAGTGCGGCGGGATCAGCTTGCCGGCCTTCTTGACGAAGCCGGAATCCATCGGGTGCTTGACCAGGCACGCCACCGTGGTCACGCCATGCGCGGTCTGGGCGCGCACCAGAATCGGGTTTGCCATGTCCGCGCCTCCCTAACCGCAGCCGCCAAGCGTGACCTTCACCATCCGCGAGGTGCGGTAGAGGGCCCCGTTGGACTCCACGACCGCCACCACCTTGGTGGTCTTGGCCAGTTTCAGCCGGCTGGACATATGCGCGAGCGTCCCCGGCGCCAGCCGATAGGCGCAGGCCAGCGTGTAGGGATTCTCGAGCGAGAGCAGCGCCATGGCGGTGACGTTGGGCAGGCCGCTCGCCATCGTCACCGGCACCACCGCCCCGTTCTCGGCGATCTCGGGCACGCCGAGATCGATCTTGCTGCTGGCCTTGGGCGCCTTGCCGAAAAGCAGCTTGAGCGCCGCCACCTCGGTCTTCGCGCCGAAGGCGGCGGTGGGATAGAGCTTGGCATCGGCCGCCGCCGGCGCGGCGGCCTCGGCCGCGCGAGCGATCAGCGCCGAAAGCGCCCCCGCCGCGCCGGCGGACAGCACCGCGCGGCGCGAGGCGGAAATGGAACCGTTCACGACGTCCTCCGGGTCATTTGTGGCTGTAGAGAAAGGCGATCACCTGGCGGATCTGCGCCGGGGTCAGGATGTGGTTGCGCCCGAACGGCGGCATCGGCGTCTGCGGCTTGCGCGCCGGTTCGTCGAAGATGATCGCGTAGGCATCCTTGCGATGCGGGACGAGCACCCGGATATGCGTGAGGTTGGGCCCGATATTGCCCGGCTGCGCGCCGCCCGGGATGACGTGGCAGGCGATGCAGTTCCCCAGCGTCTTGGTGAACGCGATCTTCCGCCCCGCCGCGATGTCCGCGGCCGTCGGCGCGGCGCGCGCGGCCAGCGGGACCAGCGAACAAAGCGCCGCCAGGGCCAGGATTCGTAACTCGTGCTTCACGCAACCCCCCTTTCCCGTCATCCGCCTGTGCGCGGAGTATTTATCCCGCTATGCCCGAGGAAACCGAGGAGTGCAATCTCTGATTCACTGATCCGGGAGAAAATGATGCTGCACCGCGAAAGCTTGCCGGGCCCCGCCGCGGCTGCGATCCTGCCCCGTCAGCCCCGGATTCCGCCATGCAAGATGACCTTCCTCGCTCCCGCGCCCTGGCCCGCGCCGCGCGCTGTTTCGACTCCGGCGCCTTCCGCGACCGGCTGGCCGCGCTGGTGGCGATCCCGTCCACCTCGCAGGAGGCCGAGGCCGCGCCGGCGCTCGCCCGCTACCTGACCGAGGGCATCGCGCCCTGGCTCGACGCGCTCGGCTTCACCCACGCGATCCACCCGAACCCTGCGGCGGGCTTCGGCCCGATCCTGACCGCCGCGCGCATCGAGGATCCCGCCCTGCCGACCGTGCTCACCTACGGGCATGGCGACACGGTGCGCGGCCTCGCCGAGCAATGGCACGAAGGGCGCGATCCCTGGCGGCTCGGCGTCGAGGACGGACGCTGGTACGGCCGTGGCACCGCCGACAACAAGGGACAGCACGCCGCCAACCTGGCGGCGCTGGAAGCGGTGCTGGCCGAGCGCGGGCGGCTGGGGTTCAACCTGAAACTCCTGCTCGAGACCGGCGAGGAGCGCGGCTCCCCCGGCCTGCGCGCCTTCGTCGCCGATCATGCCGACCGGCTCGCCGCCGAGGTCCTGATCGGCTCCGACGGTCCGCGCGTCGATCCGGCGGTGCCGACCATCGCCACCGGCACCCGCGGCACGTTCCATTTCGACCTCACGGTCTCGCTACGCCCGGGCGGGGTGCATTCCGGCCATTGGGGCGGGGTGGCGGCCGACCCGGCGGTCCTGCTGGCGCATGCCCTGGCCAGCCTGATGGACCGGCACGGGCGCATCCTGGTGCGCGGCTGGCTGCCCGCCGGCGGGGTGCCGGCGCCGGTGGCCGCGGTGCTGGCCGGCTGCCCGGTGGAGCCGGGCGACGCGGCGGCGCGGATCGACCCCGACTGGGGCGAGCCCGGCCTGACCGCGGCGGAGAAGCGCTACGGCTGGAACAGCCTGATCGTGCTGGCGATGGTCTCCGGCCGACCGGAGAATCCGGTCAACGCCCTGGCCCCCGACGCACGGGCGCACTGCCAGATTCGCTACACGGTGGACAGCGATCCGGCCAGCTTCGCCCCGGCGCTGCGCGCGCATCTGGACGCCGCCGGGTTCGGAATGGTGCGGATCGAGAAGGCCTCGGTGCGGATGGAAGCGAGCCGCACCGACCCCGCCGACCCCTGGGTGCGCCGCGTCGCCGACAGCCTCGCACGCAGCCTGGGCAAGCGGGTGCAGGTGATCCCGAATGCCTCGGGCGGGCTGCCCGGGGACGTCTTCGCCGATCTGCTCGGGGTGAAGCTGGTCTGGGTACCGCACAGCTACAACGGCTGCGGCCAGCACGGGCCGGACGAGCATCTGCTGGCCGCGGTGGCGCGCGAGGCGCTGGTGGGGATGGCCGGGGTGTGGTGGGACCTTGGGGCAGGGGTATAGCGGGGGGGGCGGCGCTATAGCGGGCGCGCGGCCAGCGCCTCCCGCGCCGCGGTCGCCAGCCGGTCCGCCTGCTCGTTCATCGCATCGCCCG
>JAKBCO010000247.1 GCA_021807785.1 Pseudomonadota bacterium | reverse complement strand
CCCCGCCGGTCAGCGTCGCGCACCCGCCCCGGCAGACCGTGCCCCTGGTCTTCGCCTCGCCGCATTCGGGGCGCGACTATCCGCCCGACTTCCTCGCCGCTTCCCGCCTCGACCCGCTCGGCCTGCGCCGGTCGGAGGACAGTTTCGTCGATCTGCTCTTCGCCGACGCCCCCGCCCACGGCGCGCCCCTGCTCACCGCCGGCTTCCCGCGCGCCTGGTGCGACGCCAATCGAGAAGCCTGGGAGCTCGACCCCGGCATGTTCGACGAACCCCTGCCGCCCTTCGTCAACACCTCGAGCCCCCGGGTCGGCGCCGGCCTCGGCACCATCCCGCGCCTGGTCGCCTCCGGCGAGCCGATCTACGCCGGCCGGCTTCGCTTCGCCGAGGCCGAGGCCCGCATCCGCGGCTGCTGGGAGCCCTATCACGAGACGCTGGCCGCGCTGATCTCGGCCACCTGCGCCCGGTTCGGCGCCTGCCTGCTGATCGACTGCCACTCCATGCCCTCGGGCCTCGCCGCCGGCCCCGACATGGTGCTGGGCGACGCCCATGGCAGCGCCTGCGCCCCCGCGATCATCCGCTTCGTGGAGCAGGCCCTGCGCGCCCAGGGCCACGTGGTCCGCCGCAACGACCCGTATTCCGGCGGCTTCATCACCCGCCACTATGGCCGCCCGCGCCGGCGGGTCCATGTGCTGCAACTGGAACTGGCCCGCGGACTTTACATGAACGAAGCGCGGATCGAGATGCTGCCACGCTTCGCGGCGGTGCGCGCCGAGATGGCCGGCCTGATCGGCCAGTTGGCGGCGGCGGCCCCGGAGTTGCTCGCCGACCGCGGCTGAGACCTACCCCACCCGCTCCCCCGCCACGAACACCGCCCGCACCACCGGCTGCCCCTCGAAGACCCCCACCCGCGCCAGATCGGCGCGCAGCCCCGGCGCGATCCGCCCGCGATCGGCGAGCCCCAGCAGCGCCGCCGGCGCCGCGGCCACCCGCGCCACCGCCGCCGGCAGCGGCCCCGCCAGCGGATGGAAGGTCGCGTCCAGCAGGCTCACCGGCACGTAGTCCGAGGCCAGCGCATCGGCCAGCCCCGCCGCCAGCAGGTCCGCCACCGCAACGTTGCCGGCGTGCGAGCCGCCGCGCACCAGATTGGGGGCGCCGGCAATCACCCGCATCCCCACCCGGCGCGCGGCGCGCGCGGCGGCCTCGGTGACCGGGAACTCGCTCACGGTGATGCCGGCGGCGGCGTTGGCGGCCACCTCGGCCGCGGTGCGGTCGTCATGGCTCGCCACCGCGATCCGCCGCCCGACGAGCCGATCGAGCAGCGCGCGCCGGTTCGGCCCGGCCAGACGGGCGCGATTGGCTTGCAGAGTCGCGATCAGCCGCTCGATCGCCGCCGGCTCCATTCCCCCGGCGCGGCGCAGCGCGCGGTAGCGGTCGAGGTCGGCGTATTGCCCCTCCCCCGGCGTGTGGTCCATCAGGCTGGCCATCGCCAGCCGCGGATGCCGCGCGACGGTATCGAACAGCGCCAGCATGTCGTCGGCCGGCACCTCGCAGCGCAGATGCAGCCGGTGATCGGCGCGCAGCAGCCCGGCCCCGCCCAGCGTGTCGCCCTCGGCCACGCCGTCGCGGAAGGTGCGCACCCGGTCCTTGTCGAACCCCAGATCGCCCAGGCAGAGCGCGTCGCAGACGGTGGTGATGCCGGCGGCGACGCATTGCGCGTCATGCGCCAGCATCGCCGAGCGCGCCGGCCAGCGCGCATGGGTGCGCGGCTCCACCTGGCGTTCCAGATTGTCGGTGTGCAGGTCGATCAGGCCGGGCAGCAGGAACTCGCCCGCGCAATCGACCGCCGCTGGCAGCGCCGACGCCCCCGTATCGACCGAAGCGATCCGCCCGTCGCGGATCACCAGGCTCCCCGCCACCACCGCATCGTCCAGCACCAGCCGGGCGCGGGTCAGAACCGTCTCGGCACTCATGCCACCTGCCGCGCCGGTTCCACCGCGAACAGCCGGTCCGCAACCAGATCCCGCGCCGCATGGTCGTGCATCACGGCGACGATGGCGGTGCCGGCGGCGCGAGCCTCGGCGATCAGCCCCAGCACCGCGTCGCGGTTCTCCGGGTCCAGCGCGGCGGTGGGCTCGTCCAGCAGCAGGATCGGGTGGCCGGCGACGAACCCGCGCGCCAGGTTCACCCGCTGCTGCTCCCCGCCCGAGAACGTCGCCGGCGGCACCTCATGCAGCCGCGCCGGAATCCCCAGCCGTTCCAGCAGCGCCGCGGCCCGGGTCCGCGCGATCGCGGGTTCGGCCCCGCGCGCCTCCGCCGCCTCCGCCACCACCGCGAGCGTCGGCACCCGCGGCACCACGCGCAGGAACTGCGAGACATAGCCCAGCGTCTCGGCGCGAATTTCCAGCACCACCCGCGGCGGAGCGGCGGCGAGATCCACCATCTCCCCGCGATGACGCACCAGGACGCGCCCGGCCTCGACCCGATAGGTGCCGTAGAGGCAGCGCAGCAGGCTGGATTTGCCGGCCCCGGAGGGGCCAGCGAGCGCCACGCATTCCCCGCTTGCCACCTCGAACGCGAGGTCGGACAGCACGTTCAGCCGCAACCCCCCTTGCAGGTGCAGGGTGAAGCCCTTGCTCAGCGCCTCGGCGCGCAGCATCCGCATCGGCCTAGCCCATCGCGGCACGGTGGATGTCGTGGATGGCGAGCCCGCCCGGCGTGTCCGCCACCCGGATCCAGTTGCGATGCGCCAGCGTGGCCTTGGTATCCCGCAGCCCGGCCGCCCAGTGTTCGCGCATCGAAATGGCAGAGAACTCGTAATCCTTGGCCTGGCCCTCATAGGCCGCCTGTTCGTAGATCAGGTGCAGCAAAGTCACCTCCGGCAGCCGCGCGCAGGTGGATTTCAGCGCCCGTTCCTCCGCGCTCAGGGCTTCGTCCGGCACCTTGTCGAACAGCGCGCGCAGCAGCCGCTGGGCGTGGAACCGTTCCTTGTAGAGGTCGGTCACCATCCGCGTGCGGGATGAATAGCGGATGTCCTTCTCGCGCGAGAGCACGTCCATCATGTCGCGCGGCAGCCGCCCGCGGGAGGAGAACAGATCCACCTGGAAGGTCAGCAGCCGCGCCTCCCCGGCATGGTCCAGCACATGCTGGAGCGGGGTGTTGGAGATCAGCCCTCCGTCCCAGTAGCAATCATCGCCGATGCGGACCATCGGGAACGCCGGCGGCAGCGCGCCGGAGGCCATCACGTGCTCGGGCCCGATCACGTCGGTGGTGGTATCGAAAAACCGGAAATTGCCCGACCGGATGGCGACCGCCCCGGCGGCGTAGCGGGTGGCGTTGTGGTTGAGCAGCTCGAAATCCACCAGCCCGCGCAGCGTCTCCCGCAGCGGCGCGGTATCATAGAGGCTGGTGGCGGTGCTGGCCCCGCGCGGGCTGAGCCAGGGGTTGGGGAATTGCGGGGCGAAGAACCCGGGCTGGCCGAACATCATGGCCTGGCCCGCGGCCAGCGTGTTCATCAGCCGCCGCGGCTCATCCCCGTCCACCGGGAACGGCCAGGCCGGGAAGCCGGCCGGGCGGGCGGTGATCGTGTCCCAGAACCGATGCAGCCGGTCCAGCCGATCCTCCGGCGCGTTGCCGGCGATGATCGCGCCGTTGATGGCGCCGATCGAGACCCCGGCGACGAAATCGGGTTCGATCCCGGCCTCGTGCAGGGCCTGATAGACCCCGGCCTGATAGGCCCCGAGCGCGCCGCCCCCTTGCAGCACCAGGGCGATGCGGGTGCAGCCGGGCGGGCGGGCGCGGGTATCGGCGGGGGCGGCCGGGTTGTCCTGGTCCATGCGGGTCTCCTTCGCGCACGTGATCGCACTTGTGGCGCCCGCGCGGGGTGACAATATGGCAATAGCGATCAGTTCGTCGCGGGGTGGGCGCCGGCCGGCCCCGCAACCGGGGGGGAGGAGCGCGCCGGATGGACCCGCGGATCACCCGCCTGCACCCGCTCTTCGCGGCCGAGGTGACGGGCCTGGACCTCGCCGCCCCCCTGGATGCCGAGACGCTGCGCTGGCTGTGGCAGGCGGTCTGCACCCATGCCGTGCTGGTGCTGCGCGGCCAGCGCCTGAGCGATGCGGCGCTGCGCGATGTCGCCGCCCGCTTCGGGAAGCTGGAGATCGGCCGCTCCGCCGCGCGCCCCGGCCGGCGGCGGCTGGCCATTCCGCAGATCGGCGACATTTCCAACCTGGACGAGGACGGACGGGTCCGGGCGCTGGAGGACCGGAGGCGGCTCGACAGCCTGGGCAACCGGCTGTGGCACACCGATGCGTCCTATATGCCGGAGCCGGTGGTGCTGGGGTTCCTGCACGCGGTGGCGCTGCCGCCGCCGTCGGCCTTCGGCAATGGGGAGACCGAGTTCGCCGACATGCGCGCCGCCTATGACGCGCTGGACCCGGGCGTTCAGGCGGCGATCGAGGGGCTGGTGGTGGAGCACGACGTGTTCTGGTCCCGCGCGCAGATCGGCTTCACCGCGTTTCCGGAGGGCGAGCGGGAGGCTTACCCGCCGTCGCCGCAGCCGCTGGTGCGGCGGGTTCCGGGGGCGGGACGGAAGACGCTGTATCTGTCCGCCCATGCCTCGCATGTGATCGGCTGGCCGGTGGCGGATGGGCGGTTGCTGCTGTGGGACCTGACTTCGTACGCGACGGAGCGGCGGTTCGTTTACCGCCA
>JAKBCO010000246.1 GCA_021807785.1 Pseudomonadota bacterium | reverse complement strand
CTATCCTTGCGGAGGGGGGCGGGACCGGTCATCCCACAAATCGCTGGTCCGACCGGCAGTCCGCATCCCCCGCTGCGGCTTACGGGCATGACCGCGGCGCAGCGCGGGAGGTCAGACCATGAAGGCGACCCGTGTTCTCGTGATGGAGGATGATATCATGATCGGCACCTTGCTCGGCGAGATGCTCACCGACATGGGTCACGCGGTGTGTGCGACCGAGACCACCGAGGCCGGCGCGGTCACCGCCGCCGCCCGCTGCCGGCCGGACCTAATGATCGTTGATGTACGACTGGGCAGCGGCAGCGGCATTCGCGCCACTGACGTGATCCTTCGCAGCGGATCCGTTCCGCACGTCTTCGTCTGCGGCGACATTTCGGCGATTGCGGCGCATCGGGCAAGCGCGGTTGCGATCCAGAAACCGTTTCGCGCGGCGGAGCTTGCGCGGGCGATCCAGCGCGTGCTGTCGGCCGGCTAGTGCCCCGATCCCGACGTAGGTTGCCTAGATCGACGGTCGGGATTGGAACACTGGCTCCTTCTTTCTAGTGGCTCGCCGGCCGCTGACATTCGCTGTGCCTCGCAGCGCATTCGCTGGATTGGCGGGCCACTGGCAACGCAGACCTGATGTGCCGAACCCGCCACGGCACGACGGGCGACACGCGCGGAACACATCCTGGTGGGATCAGACATGAAGGCCTGGTTGGCGACCCTGCTTCGCCGCGTCGCTGAACGCAAGCGCCGGGCCGCACCGTGGGACGGCCGGACCCCGATCCGCGAGGAACTGTTCAGCATCGAGCGGATCGAACAGCACGCGCGCAGCTTGGCGGCAGCCCAGCCCGTGACACCGACCCCGGTCCGGGGTTTGCCCCTGACCGGAAGGCTCGCCGACAATGCCGCGGTGCTGCTGGCCTCGCACCGCGCCATCGCCGCCGCCGCCGACGCCGGAGGTGCGATCACGCCGGCCGCAGAATGGCTGCTCGACAACTACTATCTGGTGGAACGGCAGATTGCGGACATCCGCACCGACCTCCCCCCCGGCTACTATCGACAACTTCCCAAGCTCGCCAGTGGCCCCTTCGCGGCCTATCCGCGGGTCTTCGGCCTGATCTGGGGCTTCGTCGCACACACTGACAGCCGCTTCGATCCGGAGATCCTGGCTCGCTACGTCCGCGCCTATCAGGAGCTACAGCCACTGATGATTGGCGAGCTCTGGGCGCTGGCGATCACCTTGCGGATCGTGCTGATCGAGAACCTGCGCCGGCTGGCCGACGCGATCGTGCAGAGCCGCACCGACCGGCGGCGCGCGGACGCGCTGGCCGACCGCCTTCTGAAGCCTGGCGATCCCCAAGCTGGGCGGATGCTGGCCGAGCATCCGCCGACGCCGCTCGCGGATGCCTTCGCGGTGCAACTCGCCTTCCGGCTGCGCGACCAGGATCCCCGGACGACGCCCGCGCTGGCCTGGCTCGACCAGCGCCTCGCGCACCAGGGGACGACCATCGCCGCGGCAGTCCGCGACGAACACCAGGCGCAGGGAGCGGCCAATGTCACGGTGCGCAATATCATCACCAGCCTGCGGCTCATTACTGATGTGGACTGGAGCGAGATCGTCGAGAGGGTCAGCCTGGTAAACGATACGCTGGCCGCCTGCGCGACTTTCGGGCAGATGGATTTCTCCACTCGCAACCTCTACCGCAGCGCGATCGAAGAGCTGGCGCGCGGGTCGCGACGCACCGAGTGCGACATCGCGGACGCCGCCGTCCTGGCCGCCCAGGAAGCGGCGCGCGACGAACCAGCCGGGGGCCGTGCGGCCGATCCCGGCTACCACCTGCTCGCCGGCGGGCGCGCTGCGTTCGAGACGGCGATCGGCTACCGACCGCCGGCACGCGCCTGGCCCGGGCGGCTGAACCGTGCGTGCGGCATCGCCGGCTACGGGACCGCTATCGTGGTCACGGCCGCGCTGCTCCTCGCCGTGCCGCTGCTCGCGCTGGGCGTGAGCGGCCTTCCCGCCCCGTGGATCGGGCTGCTCGGCCTGCTGGGCGCGATCCCGGCGAGCGATCTCGCGGTTGCCCTGGTCAACCGCGCCGTCACCTGGGCATTCGGCGCCGCGCTGCTGCCCGCGCTGGAATTGCGCGACGGCATCCCCGCGGAATTCCGCACCATCGTCGTGGTCCCGACCCTGCTCACCACCGAAGCGGCGATCGCCGAGCAGATCGAGCATCTCGAAGTCCACCACCTGGCCAGCCCGGAGGGGAATCTCACCTTCGCCATGCTATCGGACTGGACGGACGCCGCAACCGAAACGGCCGCGGAGGATGCCGCGCTGCTGGCGGCCGCGGCGGCGGGGATCGTACGGCTCAACCGGCGCCATGGTCCCGGCACCACGGGGAATCCACTCGGGGATCCCCCGGGGAGTCCCCTGGGGGACCGATTCCTGCTGCTGCACCGGCGCCGGATCCGGAATGAAGGCGAGGGACGCTGGATCGGCTGGGAACGCAAGCGGGGCAAGCTGCACGAGCTGAACCGGCTGCTGCGCGGTGCAGCCGATACCAGCTTCATCGCCGTGGGTGGCCGGGCCCCGGTGGTGCCGGCGGACGTGCGCTACGTCGTCACGCTCGATACGGACACGCGGCTGCCGCACGACGCGGTGCGCCGGCTGATCGGCAAGATGGCCCATCCGCTCAACCGGCCGCGCTTCGACCCGGCGGCCGGGCGGGTCGTGGAAGGCCACGCGGTCATGCAGCCGCGGGTGAGCCCCTCCTTGCCGGTGGGGCGGGAAGGCTCGCTGTTCCAGCGCAGCTTCTCCGCCATGAGCGGGATCGATCCCTATGCCTCAGCGGTGTCGGATGTCTATCAGGACCTGTTCGATGAAGGTTCCTACGCCGGCAAGGGGATCTACGATGTCGATGCGTTCGCCCATGCGCTCGCCGGCCGCATTCCGGACTCCACCCTGCTCAGCCACGATCTCTTCGAGGGCGTGTTCGCGCGTTCCGCTCTCGCCTCCGACATCGAGGTCGTGGAGGAGTTTCCCGCCCGCTACGATGTCGATGCCTTGCGCCATCATCGCTGGGCGCGCGGCGACTGGCAGTTGCTGCCGTGGATGCTGGGGCGGCGATCGGCGTCCGGCGCGATTCCGGCGATCGGCCGGTGGAAGATGCTCGACAATCTCCGCCGGACCTTGTCCGCGCCGGCTGCGGCGGCGGCCCTGCTGGCCGGGTGGGCGATGCCGGTCCATGCCGCGCTGCTCTGGACCGGGTTCGTGGTGGCGACGATCGTGCTGCCGACCCTCATTCCCGTGGTCGGGGTCATCCTGCCGCGCCGGACCGGGATCACGCCGGGCAGCCATCTGCGCGCACTCGGGGGCGATCTCGGCCTGGCGCTGACGCAGTCGTTTCTGCTGCTCGCGTTTCTGCCTGATCAGGCATGGCTGATGAGTGACGCGATCGGGCGCAGCCTGTTCCGCCTGTGCATCAGCCGCCGGCACCTGCTGGAATGGGTGACGGCGGCGCAGGCGACGATCGGCCCGCGGCTCGATCTGGTGGGCTTCTATCGCCGGATGGCGGGTGCGCCGGTGATCGGCGTTCTGGGGCTGGTAGTGGCCTTGCTCGCGGAACGCGGCACGTGGCCGCTGGTTGCCTGCTTCGCCGCGCTCTGGATCGCCGCGCCGGCGATCGCCCGCTGGGCGAGCCTGTCGCCAGCGATCGCCGGCCGGTTGGCGGTGGCGCCCGCCGACGCGCGGGCCCTGCGCCTGACAGCACGGCGGACCTGGCGGTTCTTCGAAAGCTTCGTGACCGCAACGGACCACATGCTGCCTCCGGACAATTTCCAGGAGGACCCGCGCCCCACGCTCGCGCATCGGACATCGCCCACCAATCTCGGGCTCTATCTCCTGGCGGCGGCGACGGCGCATGATTTCGGCTGGACGGGCCTGGCGGAGACGGTCGAGCGGCTGGAAGCGACCCTCGCGACCATGGGCACGCTCGATCGCTGGCACGGCCATTTCTACAACTGGTACGACACGCGCGATCTCCGTCCGCTCGATCCGCGCTACGTCTCCTCGGTGGACAGCGGCAATCTCGCCGGCCACCTGATCGCCCTGGCGAATACGTTCCGCGACTGGCGCGCCCGGCCGCTCGCGGATGTCCGTCGCCTCGCCGGAATCGTCGATGCGCTGGAACTCGCGCGGGAGGCGGCGGACCGGCTGGACGCGGCGGCGCGCACGCCCGCTTGGCGGGAGCTCGACGACGCGCTCGGCGTGCTGGCGGACACCGCCCGGCAGGCGTCCCTGCGCGTCGAGGACCTGGCAGGGATCCTACCGCAGCTTGCCGCGCAGGCCGCGACGATGGTCGATCTCGCCGGCGCACGGGCCGGCGACCGGCAGGACGCGGACGCGGCTGATTTGCGGTTCTGGGCGGAGGCGACTTCCCGCGCGATCGACAGGCACCGGCACGATCTTGCCGAGCCTGCCCAGGCCATGCAGGGGCGTCTGTCAGCCCTGGAGGACACCGCAAGGGCGATGGCGCTGGCGATGGAGTTCGGCCTGCTCTACGATCGCACGCGTAAGCTGCTGTCGATCGGCTGGCTGGCGGCGGAAGCCGCGCTCGACCCGAGCTGCTACGACCTGCTCGCGTCCGAGGCGCGGCTTGCGAGTTTCATCGCCATCGCCAAGGGGGATATTCCGGTCAAGCACTGGTTCCGCCTGGGCCGCGCCGTCAC
>JAKBCO010000245.1 GCA_021807785.1 Pseudomonadota bacterium | reverse complement strand
CGGGTGCGGGAGGTGGCGCGCGACAAGCGCCACAACCACGACAAGCGGCCGGTCTGGCTGGGGCCCCACCTCAAGCCGCCCGAACTCCAGCCGATCCCGTATTCGTTCCGAGGGTGAGGGGGGGACACCAGACGCAAACTGAAAACGCACGCCCTGATTGTTGCGTTATCGGAATATATGCATCAAAAAAACAGGGACCCCGCGATCAACGGGGTCCCCCACACCCGGGCGCAGGCAACCGCCCGCGCCCGAGCATACAGGATCAGCGGCGGTTGCCGTTCCCGAACAGCTGCAACAGCAGCATGAACAGGTTGATGAAGTTCAGATACAGGCCCAGCGCGTCATAGACGCTCCGCTTGGCCGCCTGATCGGTGCCCTCGGCATAGGCGTACTGGATATAGGTCGCCTTGATCCGCTGGGTGTCGTAGGCGGTCAGCCCGGTGAACACCAGCACGCCGGCGATGCTGATGATGAACTGCATCCCGGTCGAGTGCAGGAACATGTTGACCACGCTGGCGATGACGACCCCGATCAGCCCCATCATCAGGAAGCTGCCCCAGCGGGACAGATCGGATTTCGTGGTGTAGCCGTAGAGGCTCATCGACGCGAAGGTGGCGGCGGTGATGAAGAACACCCGCACGATGGAAGTGGAGGTGTAGATCAGGAAGATGTTGGTCAGGCTGGCGCCCATCGCGGCGCAGAACAGCCAGTAGAGCGTCTGCGCGGTGCTGCGCGACAGCTTGTTCACCCCCAGGCTGAGCACCAGCACGAAGGCCAGCGGGGCGAAGATGGAGATCATCGCCAGCGGCCCGGCGGTGCGCGCCACCCCATAGGGCGTCTGCACCAGCGGATAGAACAGATTGAGCGCCGAAGTATGCGCGATCGCGTAGGCGACGATGCCGGTCAGCACCAGGCCGGACGACATCCAGTTATAGACCCGCAGCATATAGGCCCGCAGCCCGGCATCCAGCACGGCGGAGGCGGCGGTGCTGCCCGGGGCGGCCGAATAGCTGCGGTAGTCAGGGCTGTAAGCCATGGCGGTTTCCATTGCGTGGCCGGGTCCGAGCTGGACCCGCTTTGCGCAACATGCGCCGCGCGGCCCGCCGCTTCAAGCCGGAACGGCATGAGACTTCCGTCATCCGTCGCGCAGCAGCGCCGCCGGCGGGGTGCGCAGCACCCGCCGCGTGCCGGCCCAGCCCAGCGCCGTCACCAGCAGCCCGGCCAGCGCCACCGCCCCCGCCGCCCAGCCCCAGGCCGAGCCCGAGGCCCAGCCGGGGGCCAGCGCCAGCGGCACCGCCATCAGCCAGCGCAGGATCGCCGCGGCCGCGAGGCTGCCCACCAGCGCCGCCAGCACCCCCGCGCAGAGGCCCAGCACCGCGAACTCGATCAGGAAGGCGGCGCGGATCTGCGCCCCGGAGGCCCCCAGCACCCGCAGCAGCACCGCCTGCCGCCGTCGCCGCGCCTGCCCCGCCGCCACCGCGCCCCCCAGCACCAGCGCGCCGGCGAGCAGCGTGACCGCCCCCACCGCCGCCAGCGCCGCCGCGATCTGGCGCAGCAGCCCCGCCACCTCGGCCAGCACCGCGCGCACCGCGATCGGGGTGACGTTGGGAAACGCCGCCGCCACCCGGGCCAGCAGCGGCGCCTCCGCCGCCGGCGGCACCCGCACGGTGCCGAGCTCGGTCTGCGGCGCCGCCGACAACAGCCCGGGGCTGGCCACCATCACGAAATTGATCCCGAGCCGCTGCCAGCGAATCTGCCGCAGCGAGGCGACTCGCAGATCGACATCCCGTCCCAGCACGTTGACCCGGATCACCCCGCCGATCCCCACCCCCCAGCCGCGCGCCAGCCGCGCGTCCAGCGAGACCAGTGGCGGCCCCCGATAGGTGGCCCGCCACCACCGCCCGGCGACCAGCCTGGTGCCCGGCGGCGGGGCGGCCGCATAGGTCAGCCCGCGATCGCCGCGCAGCGCCCAGCCGGTGCCGGGGGCCGCCTTGACTTGCGCGGCCGGCACCCCGTTCACCGCCACGATCCGCGCCCGCAGGGTGGGCACCAGCCGCAAATCCCGCGCCCCCGGCGTGGCGGCGATCAGCGCCCGGAACCGCGACAGCTGCGCCGGTTCCAGATCGATGAAGAAGAAGCTGGGGCCATGCGCCGGCAACGCCTCCAGCACCAGCCGGCGCAGCGTCCCCTGCACCTGCCCCACCGCGACCAGGGTCGCGAGGCCGAGGCCGATCGCGCTCAGCATCGCCCCCACCCGCGCCCCCGGCCGGTGCAGATTGCCAAGGCCGATTCGCCACGCCGCCCCGCGCGGGCTGGGCAGCGCCGCCAGCACCCGCCGCAGTCCCCACCCGGCGAGGGCAAAGACCGCCAGCGCCGCCGGCACGCCGAGCGCGAACCCCGCCGCCAGCCGAAGATCCCCGCTGCCCCCCAGCACCAGCGCCGCCAGCGCCGCGGCCAACGCCAGAATGGCGGCGATCACCCAGGCGCCGGGCCGGGCGGCGGCGCCCTCCCCGGCCAGGGCGGCGCCGCGGAATAGCGCCGCCCCCGGCGTGCGCGCCGCCCGGCCCAGCGGGTACAAAGCGAACACGGCGGCGGTCAGCGCCCCGGCCAGCGCCGCCTCGGCCAACGGCGCGGGATACACCCCGCCCGCCGAGGGCAGCGGCAGGGCGGCGCCGAACCCCCAGCCCACCAGCGCCGGCACCAGCGCCCCCAGCGCCACCCCGGCGCCGATGCCGGCCAGCGCGACCAGCCCCACCTCGGCCCCGACGGCGGCCAGCACCGTGCCGGATCCGGCACCGAGGCAGCGCAGCACCGAAAGCGTATGCGCCCGGCCGGCGAGCCAGGCACTCACCCCGCTCGCCACGCCGATGCCGCCCATCAGCAGGGTGGTCAGCCCGACCAGCGCCATGAAGCGGCTGGTCAGGGTGATGAAGCGCGCCGCCCCGGGTGCGGCCTGATCGGGGCCGCGGATGCGCCAGCCCTGGGCGGCGAAGCGCCTCCGCAACGCCGCCCGCAGCGCCGCCGGATGCGGCGCCACCGCGCGCAGCGTGTAGCCCAGGATCGCCCCCGGCACGACGAGGCCGGTGGCGGCCAGCGCCCGGCGGGAGATCAGCACCGGCGCGCCCAGGAAGGCGGGGCTGGCCAGCCGGTCGGGCAGGTTGGTCAGCACCGCGCGCAGGGTGAAGCGGGCCCGGCCGAGCCTCACCTGCGCCCCCGGCTCCAGCCCGAGCCGCGCCACCGGCAGCCTGTCCGCGATCAGCCCCTGCCCGGCCAGGGCGGCGGCCACCGGCAGGTCCGGGCGCAGCCCCACCTGCCCCACCAGCGGCCAGTGCCGCCCGACCGCGCGCAAGGTGACCAGCGTATGCCCGCCGGGCGCGTTCAGCAGCGTGCGCAGATGCACCGAGAGGGTGGTCCGTGCCCCCCGTGCCGCCAGAAACGCCCGCAACGCCGCTGGCGGCGGCACCGCCCCGGTGCCGATCGCGACATCCCCGCCCAGCAGCGCCCGCCCCTGGGCGGCGAGCCCGGCCCGGAACGACGCCCGCAGGCTGCCCACCGCGGCGATGGCGCCGGAGCCGAGGGCGAGGCAGGCCAGCACCAGCCACAGCCCGCGGATGTCGCCGCGCAGGTCGCGCCAAGCGAGGCGGAGCGCGGCCGGCGGTTCAGCGTGGCGGAGCGAAATCGGCGTATTTCCGGTCACGCGGCAGGAAATCGGCATAGACCGCTTGCGTCCCGCCGGCCGGGGTGCGGTGCCACGCGGCCGTCACCAGGCGCCGATACGGCGCGCCCAGGGCCGGTGTGCGGGAATGATAGGCGGCGATCGCCGCGTGCCACGATCCCAGCGCCGCGCGCAGCCGCACCAGGAACCCGGCCGCCCAGCGCGCGTTCACGGCCGGATCGAAGGCGGCGCGAAGCGAGGCGAAGGCGCGCGGATGATCGCCGAGATCCACTTGCAGGCAGCCGACATCGATCCGGCGCACGCCCTGGGCCCGCAGCGCGCGAACCGCCCCGATCGCCGCGGCGCGGCTGGCGAAGAACTGCCCGACGCCGCCGGCATCGATGGTCCATGGCCAGGGGCGACGGCGCAAAGGTGCGGGCGGGGCAACGCCGCGGCGGAAGATGGACGGGGCACGCTCCGGCCGGCCGCTTTCGACCGTGGCGACGGCGCGCAGCAGCCCCGGCGGCAGGCCGGCGGAAAGCGAGGCGGCGGCGATGGCGCGCTCGCAGTCGGCAAAGCCGACGGCGCGCGGCGGGGTTGCCGGCACCGGCGGGTGAGTGGCGGCGCGCGCGCCCGCGATGACGAGCAGCAGGGCGAGGACGGGCAAGGCCAGGAACGGCAACCGGCGGGCCATGGCGGTCCATATCACAAAACCGGCGCCAAATCCCGCAAAATCGGACGCTCCCCTGCCCTATCTCCGCCGCAGCGCCATGACCACCCGCCCCAGCACCAGCAGCGCGCTCGCGGCCATGAACCCGGCGCTGATCGGATGGCGCAGGAAGACCAGCAGGTTCCCATGCGCCAGCAGCAGCGAGCGGCGGAAATTGTCCTCCACCAGCGGCCCCAGCACATAGCCGAGCAGCACCGGCGCGGCGGGAAACTCCAGCGCGGCGAACACCGCGCCCACCACGCCGAAGCCCAGCACCTCCCATACCTGGAACAGATCGTTCTGGGTGGAATAGACGCCGATGGCGATGAAGAACAGCGCCGCCGGCACCAGGAACC
>JAKBCO010000244.1 GCA_021807785.1 Pseudomonadota bacterium | reverse complement strand
CCGAGGCTGTGGTAGCCGCGCGGGGTCAGGGTGAAGCCCAGCCGGCGGAATCGGGCCTCGCCCGCATCGAGGTCCGTCCCGAGGCCGATCACCGCGTGGTCCAGCAGCGGCAGCGGCGGCGGCATCGGGCGGGCTAGCCGGCCAGCCGGTAGCGGGCGCGCACGCCATGGGCGATGGCGGCGGCGGCGAGCGGGTCGATCGCCAGCGCCTCGCGCACCCAGGCGAGCATCCGCGCGGTTTCCGGCTGATCGGTGCCGGCCTCGGCGGCGGCGACCTCGGCGGCCAGCGCGAAAGCGGTCTCCCGCAGCCCCGGGCCGAGCGCGGCGCGGACGAGGTGGGCGGCGTGGTCGAGCCCGTCGGTTTCCGCGAGCAGACCGACCGCGGTTTCCGAGGCGGCGTCGAGGCGTTCGGGGGTGAACTCGTGGAACACCGGCAGGCCCTGCACTTGTGCTGCCATGACGCCGATCTCGCGGTCGGTCATGCCGCGATCGGCGGCGGCGACCAGGACCATGACGCAGACCAGGGCGGCCTGGGGGTCGAGGCGGGCGGGGATGGGCATGATCGGGCCTCGGGGTGGTTCCGGGGGTGCATAACCGGGGCGCGGGCGCGCGTCACGGGGTTTCGGGGCGGGGGTGGGCGGGCGGGCGCCGGCGCGCTATCGTCGGGGCAACTATCCCGAGGGAGGGGTGCGATGCCGGCCGACCGCATCGATCGCCGCCAGGAGGCGTTCCGCGCCGAATACCGCGCCCGCATCGCGCGCGCCTATTCGGGCCTGGCGCATGTGGCGCTGATCGCGGCCATCGGACTGGCCGCGATCTTCATCGCCCTGGCGCATGTCGCGCATCCGGCGTGGTACGAATTCCTGGTGATCCCGGCGGCCTTCGCGCTTTCAAACCTGTTCGAATGGTGGATCCATCGCTACGTGATGCATCGCCCGGTGCGCGGGCTGATGGGCATCTATTCCCGCCACACCCTGGCGCATCACCGGTTTTTCACCGACTCGGAGCCGAGTTTCACCGCGACCCGCGATTTCCGCATCGTGTTCTTCCCGCCCTACGCGCTGGTGGCCTTCATCGCGCTGTCGATTCCGCCGGCGGGGGCGCTGATGGCGCTCGGTTTTCGCAACGCCGGCTGGCTGCTGATCGCCACCAACGTGGCGCTCTATCTGAACTACGAGCTGTTCCACTGGTGCTGCCATCTGCCGGACGGGCGCATCGTCGATCGGATTCCGCTGGTGAACTCGATCCGCCGCCATCACATCGCCCATCACGATCCGGCGATCATGATGGAGCGCAATTTCAACCTCACCTATCCGGTGGCGGACTGGTTCTTCGGCACCTCGGATCTGGCCTGCGGGCTGGTGGCGCATGTCTTCAACGGCGCCAGCACGCGGCATGTGCGGCGCGAGCTGGGGCGCGACGGAACCGCATGAGCGCGCCCGCCCCGCGCGGAACCTCGAAGCGCGGGTGGGCGAGCCTGATCGGCGGGCTGGCGACCGGGGCGGCGGTCTGGGCGCTGTGGATCGGGGTCGCCGCGCGGCTGGGCTGGGGCGGGGCAGGGGCGGCGGTCTCGGGGCTGGTCGCGGCGGCGGCGGTGGCGGCCTGGGTGCGGATCGCCGATCTGTAGCGGGCGCAACCACCCGCGCAAGGGGGAACCATGCCGATCGAACATGTCGTGGTGCTGATGCTGGAGAACCGTTCGTTCGACAGCATGATGGGCAAGCTGCATGACGGCCGCGCCGATTTCCGCGGCCTCGCCGGCACCGAGGCGAATGACTGGCACCCCACCGACGGCAGCCCGACGCGGACGGTGCCGGTCTGGAACGACCCCGGGATGACCGCGACCATGGCGGTGATCCCCGATCCCGACCCGGGGGAATCGTTCAAGGACATCGCCATGCAGCGCGAGGGGCTGTTCCTGGACACCCCCATGGGCGGGTTCGTCGATAACTACATGCGCCAGAAGCCGGCGGCGCGACCCCATGACCCGCGCGCGCCGATGCATTATTTCACCCCTGGCCAGGTGCCGGTGCTGAGCCGGCTCGGCACCGCGTTCGCGATCAGCGACAGCTGGCACGCCTCGGCCCCGTGCCAGACCTGGCCCAACCGGTTCTTCGCCCATTGCGGCACCGCCGGCGGCTTCGTGGACAACGCGCCCTGGCAGCTGCCGTTCACCATGAAAACGGTGTTCAATCTGCTGTCCGAGGCCGGGAAATCCTGGGGCATCTATTTCCACGACATCCCGCAAAGCGCGACGCTGTCGGAACTCTGGCTCGATGCGCCGAGTCATTTCCATCGCTACGCGCGCTTCCACGACGATGTCGCCACCGGCCGACTGCCCGCCTACAGTTTCATCGAGCCGCAATATTTCACCCATATGTTCGAGGCGACACTGCCGAACGATCAGCACCCGCCGCACAACGTCGCCTATGGGGAGCAGCTGATCGCGCGCACCTACAACGCGCTCCGCGCGGTGCCGAGCTGGGAGCGGACGCTGTTCATCGTCACCCATGACGAGCATGGCGGGTGCTTCGATCACGTCCCGCCGCCGGCGGCGGTACCCCCCGGCGGGCCGAGCCCGGACGGGTTCGCCTTCGACCGGCTGGGGGTGCGGGTGCCGGTGGTGATCGCCTCGCCCTGGATCGCCCCGGGCGGGATCCTGCGCGCCGATCGGGCCTTCGACCATACCAGCATCATCGCCACCCTGCGCGCGCTGTTCGGCCTCGGCCCGCTCACCCCGCGCGACGCCGCCGCCCCCAGCCTGCTCCCATTCCTGACCGCCGGGCCGGACAATCCGGGGCCGGAGAGCCTTGGCATACCGCCGATCCCGCCGCCGTCCCCCGAGCTGCTGGCAGCGGCCCGGGCGCGGCCCGCGAATGCGCTGCAAGCGAGCCTTGGCGCCGCCGCGGCGCAGCTGCCCACGCACGGCGCGGACCCTGCCGCGCACCGGGCGCGGGTTGCCGCGGCGCCGATCCCGGTGCAAGCCGGACCGGCCGCGACGGCGGAGTTCGTGGCGGCGCAGATGCGGGCATTTCTCGGGGAGATCTGACATGGACGTGGTGAGTGTCGAAGAGCGTGGGCGGATCTCGCTGATCCGCATCAACCGGCCGGATCGGCTGAACGCGATCTCCTCCGGGGTGGCGGTGGAGTTGCAACGGGCGTTCGAGGCCTTCGCCGCCTCCGACCAGCGCGTCGCGATCCTTTCGGCGGCCGGGGAGCGCGCGTTCTCGGCCGGGGCCGATGTCTCCGACCTGCCCGAGCTCTGGCGCTGCATCCCGGGCGTGGGCTTCGCCACCGACAAGCCGCTGATCGCCGCCGTCTCCGGCTGGTGCGTGGGGGGCGGGATCGTGATGGCGATGATGTGCGACCTGATCGTCGCCACCGAGACCGCCACCTTCTACTACCCGGAAGCGCGGCTCGGGATCACCGGCGGGATGATCTCCTCGCTGGTCACCCGGATGCCCTATCACCTGGCCATGGAGATCATGCTGCTGGGGTCGAAGGTTCCGGCCCGGCGGGCCCATGAGGTGGGGTTCGTCAACCGCCTGACCCCGCCCGGCGGGCACGAGGCGGAGGCGATGGCGATGGCGGAGACGCTGCTGGAACAGGCGCCGCTGGTGATGGGCACCTTGAAGCGGCTGGTCGGCGAGATCGTCCCGCCCGGGCCGGTCGAGCGGATGGTCGGCACCTCGCGCGCCATGGCCCGGGTGCGCGACAGCGAGGACCTGGCCGAGGGCATCCGCGCCCACAAGGAAAAGCGGGCGCCCCGCTTCCAGGGCCGGTGACCCCGGCCAGCTGGTTGCTGGCCGAGGATTACGCGGGATTGCGGGCACAGGGGCTGGGGTTGGCGGAGGCGGCCGGCCTCGCCCCGGAGCCGCGCACGCTGATCCGCCCGCCGGGCTGGCGCTGGCTCTCGCCCCGGTTGTGGCCCGACCCGCTGGCGCGCTTCGGCGCGGCGGTGGCGGCACCCTGGCCCGAGGTGGCGATCGGCTGCGGGGGGACCGCGGCGGTGGCGCTGGCGGCACTCGGGGGGCACGGGGTGCGCAGCGTGCAGGTGCAGCATCCGCGCATGGACCCGCGCCGGTTCGACCTGGTGGTGGTGAACACCCATGACCGGCTTTCCGGGCCTAACGTGATCGTGGTGCGCACCGCGCTGCATCGGGTGACCCCGGCGCGACTGGCGGCGGCGGCGGCGGAGTGGCGGGAGCGGCTGGACGGCCTGCCGCGCCCGCTGGTGGCGGTGCTGGTTGGGGGCAGCAACGGGCGGTTCCGGTTGGGCGCGGCCGAGGGCATGGCGCTGGGGGCGGCGCTGGCCGGGATGATGGAAGTGGACCGGGTGGGGGTGGCGCTCACGCCCTCCCGCCGGACCGCGCCCGAGGTGACGGCGGCGCTGCGGGCGGCGGTGGAACCTCGGGGCGGGTTCGTGTGGGACGAGCGCGGGGAGAACCCGTATTTCGGGATGCTGGCGCTGGCGGATGCGATCGTGGTGACGGAGGACAGCGTCTCGATGATCTCGGAGGCGGTGGCGACGGCGGCACCGGTGCTGGTGGCGGAATTGCCGGGGGGGTCGCGGCGGATCGGGGCGTTCTCGGCCGGGTTGCTGGCTTCGGGACGGGTGCGGCGGTTCGCCGGGCGGCTGGAGGTGTGGCCGGTGGGGCCGGTGGATGACACGGCGGCGGCGGGGGCGGAGCTGCGGCGGCGGCTGGGGCTTGGGTGAGGGG
>JAKBCO010000243.1 GCA_021807785.1 Pseudomonadota bacterium | reverse complement strand
GCGCGAGGCGCGATCTGATGGCGGATCGGCACCGGAGAGGCGGCGTGCGGGTCCTGGCGATCGGAGCGGTCTGCGACGGCGCCCTGTGGGCGCTGGCCCGCGCGCTGCCGCCCTCGGCGCAGGGGCCAGTGGGGCCCGGCTGGTTCGCCTGGTTCGGCATCGCCGCGTGGGCGCTGCTCTGGGTCAATCTCTGCCTGGTGCCGGCGCTGGGCGGGCAGGTGCCGCCCGCGCGGCTGGCGGCGGATGCCGCGCGCGCCGCGCTGGCGGTGCTGGCCGGCGCCGTGGCCGGGCTGATCGCCGGGTTCGCGCTGATTGTCGGCGCGGCCGGGCTCTTCACCGCGCTCCTGCCCTCGGCCTGGATCGCCGGTGAAGCCGGCGGCGGCTGGGGGTTGCCGGCGCTCACTCTGCTCGCGATCGGACTTGGCGGGGCAACGGCGGTGCGGGTCCAGCTGCGGCTCGCCGGCGGGCCGACGCTCCGCGGCGGTCTCGCCATGGCGGCCGGCGGGGTGGCGGCGGTGGCGCTCTTCATCCTGCCGGAGGCACCGTCCGTCTGGGCCAGCCTCGCGGTGGCGGCGGTGGGCGCGGCGCCGGGGCTCGCGGTGCTGGCGATGCGGCCGGGGTGAGCCTCTACCCCGGGTCGCGCTCCACATCCGCGCCGCAGGCGGCCAGCTTGCGCTCCACCGCCTCATAGCCGCGATCGAGGTGATAGACCCGGTTCACCACCGTCTCCCCCCGCGCCGCCAGCCCGGCCAGCACCAGGGAGACCGAGGCGCGCAGATCGGTCGCCATCACCGGCGCCCCCGACAGCGCCGGCACCCCGCGCACGATCGCCGAGGCGCCATGGACGTTGATCCGCGCGCCCATCCGGTTCAACTCGGGCACGTGCATGAAGCGGTTCTCGAAGATCGTCTCGGTGATCATCGCCGCCCCTTCGGCCACCGACATCAGCACCATGAATTGCGCCTGCATGTCGGTCGGGAAGCCGGGATAGGGCTCGGTCATCGCATCGACCCCGTGCAGCCCGTTGAGCCGGCGCACCAGGAGCCCCGCGGGCTCCTCGGTGATCTCCACCCCGGCCTCGCGCAGGGTGCGGGCCACCGCGCCCAGATGTTCCAGCCGCGCGCCGAGCAGCCGCACCGAGCCGCCGGTGATGGCGGCGGCGCAGGCATAGGTGCCGGTTTCGATCCGGTCGGGCACGATCGCATGGCGGGCGCCGTGCAGCCGGTCCACGCCCTCGATGGTCAGGCGGTCGGTGCCGATGCCCTCGATCTGCGCGCCCATCGCCCGCAGGCACAGCGCGAGGTCGGCGATCTCCGGCTCCCGCGCCGCGTTCGCCAGCACCGTCCGCCCGTCCGCCAGGCAGGCGGCCATCAGCAGATTCTCGGTGGCGCCGACGGAGACGAACGGAAACACGATGGTCGCCCCGCGCAGCCGCCCGCGCACCGAGGCGTTGATGTAGCCCGCATCCAGCCGGATCTCGGCGCCCATCTGCTCGAGACCCTTCAGATGCAGATCGACCGGACGGGTGCCGATGGCGCAGCCACCGGGCAACGACACCCGCGCCTCCCCCACCCGGGCCAGCACCGGCCCCAGCACCAGCACCGAGGCGCGCATCTTGCGCACGATGTCGTACGGCGCCTCGGTGTCGGTGATCCGCCCGCCCAGGCGCAGCACGCGACCGTCGGCCTCGACGGCGATACCGTGCTGCGACAACAGCGCCGCCATGGTCTCGATGTCGGCCAGCGCGGGCACGTTGGAAAGCTCCAGCCGGTCCTCGGTCAACAAGCCGGCGGCCATCAGCGGCAAGGCGGCGTTCTTGGCCCCCCCGATCGGAATATCCCCCGAAAGCGGCCTGCCGCCACGAATGCGGATGCGGTCCATCACGCTGCCCTGATGGTGTGGGGGGGAAAGGCCAGGGAGGCGCTGCCCCCCTGGACCCCCCGCCAGGGGGATGCCCCCCCCACCCGCTCCAAGCCAAAGTGAAGGGTTCCAAGGGCCTGCCCTTGGCGGGGGTCCAGGGGGCAGCGCCCCCTGGCCTTCCTGCCCCCCCTCACAGCCGAGGCAGCGCGACGCCGCGCTGGTGCATGTATTTGCCGGCCTTGTCGGCGTAGCTGGTTTCGCAGGGTTCGTTTCCTTGCAGGAACAGGAACTGGCAGATGCCTTCGCCGGCGTGGATTTTGGCGGGCAGCGGGGTGGTGTTGCTGATTTCGATGGTCACTTGGCCTTCCCACTCGGGTTCCAGCGGGGTGACGTTCACGATGATGCCGCAGCGGGCGTAGGTGGATTTCCCCAGGCAGATCACCAGCACGTCGCGCGGGATGCGGAAATACTCGACCGTGCGAGCCAGGGCGAAGCTGTTGGGCGGGATGATGCAGGTGTCGGTCTTGCGGTCCACGAAGCTGTCGGGGGCGAAATCCTTCGGGTCGATCACCGCCGAGTTGACGTTGGTGAAGATCTTGAATTCGTCGGCCACCCGCGCGTCGTAGCCGTAGCTGGACAGGCCGTAGCTGATCACGCCTTCGCGTTTCTGCGCTTCGACGAAGGGTTCGATCATACCGTGGGTGCGCGCCATGGCGCGGATCCAGCGGTCGGACATCACGGCCATGGGGGGAGGGTCTCCGCGTTGCGGTGGCGCCGTTTAGCGCGCGGGGGCGCGCCGCGGCAAACGCTCGGCAAGCGCGTCACTCCTGCCGGTAATTCGGCGCCTCGCGGGTGATCGCCACGTCATGCACATGGCTCTCCCGCAGCCCGGCTCCGGTAACGCGGCGGAAGCGGGCGTTGCGTTGCAGCGCCGGGATCGACTCGCTGCCGGTATAGCCCAGGCCCGCGCGCACCCCCCCCACCAACTGATGCACCACCGCGCCCACCGGCCCCTTGTAGCCGACGCGCCCTTCCACCCCCTCGGGGACCAGTTTCAGCTGGTCCTTGATGTCCTGCTGGAAATACCGGTCCGCCGAGCCGCGCGCCATGGCGCCGATGCTGCCCATCCCGCGATAGGATTTATAGGACCGCCCCTGGTAGAGAAACACTTCGCCCGGCGCCTCGTCGGTCCCGGCGAGCAGGCTGCCGATCATCACGCAATCGGCGCCGGCCGCCAGCGCCTTCACGATGTCGCCCGAGGTGCGCATCCCGCCATCGGCGATCGCCGGCACGTCCCGCTCCCGGCAGGCCGCCGCGGTTTCCAGCACCGCCGAGAACTGCGGCACCCCGACCCCGGCCACCACCCGGGTGGTGCAGATGCTGCCCGGGCCGATCCCCACCTTCACCGCGTCCGCCCCGGCCTCGATCAGCGCCAGCGCGCCCTCCGGCGTGGCGACATTGCCGGCGATCACCTGCACCGCGTTCGAGGCCCGCTTGATCGCCTCCACCGCCGCCAGCACCCCGGCGGAATGGCCATGCGCGGTATCCACCACGATCACATCCACCCCGGCGCTGATCAGGGCGCGGGCCCGCGCGTCCCCATCCGGCCCCACGCCGGTGGCGGCGGCGACCCGCAGCCGGCCCAGCGCGTCCTTGTTGGCGTTCGGGTGCGCCTGCGCCTTGTCCATGTCCTTCACGGTGATGAGGCCGACACAGCGATAGGCGTCATCGACCACCAGCAGCTTCTCGATCCGGTGCCGGTGCAGCAGGCGCCGCGCTTCCTCCGGGCCGACATCGCCGGTGACGGTGATCAGGTTTTCCCGCGTCATCAGCTCATAGACGCGCAAGCTGGGATCGGTGGCGAAGCGCACGTCGCGGTGGGTCAGGATGCCGACCAGCCGGCCGGTCTCGCGCTCCACCACCGGCACGCCGCTGATCCGGTGCGCCGACATCAGCGCCTGCGCGTCGGCCAGGGTCTGGTCGGGATGGATGGTGAGCGGGTTCACCACCATGCCGGATTCGAATTTCTTCACCTGGCGCACCTTCGCCGCCTGCGCCTCCGGATCCAGATTCTTGTGGATCACACCGATCCCGCCCAGCTGGGCCATGGCGATCGCCATCTCGCTTTCCGTCACGGTATCCATGGCGGCGGAAATGATCGGGATGTTGAGGCGGATTTCCCGGGTCAGGCGGGTGGTGGTGTCGGTCGCCGCGGGCAGCACCCGCGAATAGGCGGGCACCATCAGCACATCGTCGAAGGCGAGCGCCTCTGCGATGGGCGGGGCGGCGAGCGGAGGTGTGTCGAAAGCCATGGCCGGGGGCGCCTTTCCGTACCTTGGCGGCGCCTGATAGGCCGATGCCGCCGCCGGAGCAAGCACCGGGCGATTGCCTCGGCCCCTGGAATGCCCCATCTACCGTGCAGTAGGTTGCCCAAGAGCACGCAAGGACCGACCATGGCCTTTCTGACCGAACCCGAGCCCGAACGCGGCGCGGTGCTGGAGGTGCTGCCCGGCATCCGCCGCATCGTCGCCGCCAACCCGGGACCGATGACCTATCACGGCACCAACACTTATCTGATCGATACCCCGGCGGGCATGGTGGTGCTGGACCCGGGGCCGGACCTGCCCGAGCATGTCGCGGCGGTGCTGCGCGCCACCGGCGGCAAGGTCGATCTGATCCTGCTGTCGCATACCCATCACGACCATCTGGAAGCCACGCCGGCGCTGGCCGCCGCCACCGGGGCCCGCACCGCCGGCTTCCGCCGCAGCGCGGTGGCGAGTTTTTCTCCCGACATCCCGCTCGATGACGGGGCCGAGATCGCCGGGATGACGGCAGTGCATACCCCGGGCCATGCGTCGGATCATCTCTGCTATGCGCTGCCGCG
>JAKBCO010000027.1 GCA_021807785.1 Pseudomonadota bacterium | reverse complement strand
GTCCCCGCCGCCGGCGGCGGGGACGCGACCGGTCGAGACGGCGGCGCCGGGACTTCCCGCGGCAACGGCGGCAGCGGGACCGCGCGCGGCGTCGGCGGCACCGGCGGCGCCACCGGAGCCGGCGCAGGCCGCACCACCGGCACCGGCGCCGGCGAGGCCGGCCGATGCGGCCGTCGCGTCGCCGGATTCGGCACCGCCGCCTGCTTCGCCCCGCCGCCCTGGAACAGCATCCGCACCGAGGGTGGCGGCAGCCAGTGCGGCACCCGCACCCGCTCCCGCGCCGCCAGGATCAGCCCGGCCAGCACCAGCGCATGCAACAGCGCCGAGAGCGCCGCCGGCCCGCCGAACCGGTCCCGCCGCTGCGCCACGCGCTGCCTCACCCGTTCCGAACCCGCCACCTGCTCCGAGCCGTGCCTGCCGGGGCGGGGCTTATCGCCCGCATTGCCCCGGCGCAAACGCCCCCTGCCCTTGCCGCCTCGCGCCGCCCCGCCGCATCATCGCCGCCACAGGACCGGGAAACTCCGGCCTGGGGGAACGAACGCCATGGAACGCAGCGAGTTCGACTATATCATCGTCGGTGCCGGCTCGGCCGGCGCGGTGCTGGCCAACCGCCTGTCGGCCGATCCGCGCCATCGTGTCCTGCTGCTGGAAGCCGGCCGCCCGTCCCACCCCTGGTCGCGGGTCCCGGTCGGCTTCGCCCGGCTGATCGAAAATCCCGCCGCCAACTGGCTCTATTCCAGCGAACCGGATGCCGGATCGGGCGGCCGGCGGATCCCGGTCCCGCGCGGCAAGCTGCTCGGCGGCTCCTCCTCCATCAACGGCATGGTCTTCGTCCGCGGCCAGTCGCAGGACTATGACACCTGGGCCCAGCTCGGCAATCGCGGGTGGAGCTACCGCGAGGTGCTGCCGATCTTCCGCGACATGGAAAGCTATCAGGGCGAGGGCGACCCCGAATACCGTGGCCGCGAAGGCCCCCTGAAAGTCAGCGAGAACAACGAGACCGGACCGCTCTACGACGCGCTGATCCGCGCCGCCGGCGAAACCGGGATCGCCTTCACCCGCGACTATAACGCCGCCGCCCAGGACGGGATCGGCATGACCCAGACCACCATCCGCGCCGGCCGACGGATGAGCACCGCGGTCTGCTACCTGGACCCGGTCCGCCATCGCCCCAACCTCACCATCGAAGCCGGCGCGCTGGCCGAGACCCTGCTGTTCGAGGGCAGCCGTTGCATCGGCCTGCGCTACCGCCGGCAGGGCCAGCCGCGCGAGGCGCGCGCGGGCCGCGAGGTCATTCTCAGCGCCGGCGCCATCAACTCCCCGCAACTGCTGGAACTCTCCGGCATCGGCCGGCCGGACCTGCTTGCCGCCGCCGGCATCGCGCCGCGCCACCCCCTGCCCGGGGTCGGCGAAAACCTGCGCGATCACTACGCGCCGCGGATGAAATGGGAGGTCCCGGGCGCGCTCGGTCTGACCTATAATGACAAGGCGCGCGGCCTCGGCCTGGTCTGGCAGGCGCTGCGCTATGGCCTCACCGGCAAGGGGCTGCTCGGCCTGCCGGCCTCGCCCATCCGCGCCTATGTCCGCACCCGCCCTGGCCTTGAAGCGCCGGATGCCGGCATCTCCTGGGTGCCGTTCCTGATCGATCCCAACTTCAAGCTGGCGAAACGCTCCGGCGTCACCGCGATCATGCATATCCTGCGTTCGGAGAGCACCGGCAGCATCCACGTGACCGCTCCCGATCCGGGCACGCCGCCGGCGATCCGCTTCAACTTCCTCTCCGCCGCGCTGGACCGCGAGGTGACCCTGGCGGCAATGCGCCTGACCCGGCGGATCATGGCCGCCCCGGCGCTGTCGGCGATCGCCGGCCCCGAGCTCGCTCCCGGCGCGGCGGTGGACAGCGATGACGCCCTGCTCGACTGGGTGCGCGCCAATGCCGAGACCGCCTATCACCCGGTCGGCACCTGCAAGATGGGCACCGATCCGATGGCGGTGGTGGACCCGGAGCTGCGCGTGCGCGGCCTCTCGGGGCTCAGGGTCGCCGATGCCTCCATCATGCCCACCCTGACCTCGGGCAACACCAACGCGCCCTCGATCATGATCGGCGAGAAGGCGGCGCGAATGGTGCTGGCGGCGGCCTAGCGAGGCGGGCAAACTGGCGCCCCGTCCCGGAGTTGCCCCATGCCCGAGCCCAGCCCCGCCGCCTCCAACCTGCGCATCGACGGCAAGCGTCTGTGGGACGCGCTGATGGCGATGGCCGAGCTCGGCGCCACGCCGAAGGGCGGCGTGCGCCGGCTGACCCTGACAGCGGTGGACAAGGCGGGGCGTGACCGTTTCCGCGGCTGGTGCGAGGCCGCGGGGCTCACCGTGCGGGTGGATGCCATCGGCAACATGTTCGCCCGCCGCGACGGCCGCGATCCCGCCCGCCCTCCGGTGCTGATGGGCAGCCATCTCGACAGCCAGCCTTCGGGGGGAAAGTTCGACGGCGCCCTCGGCGTGATCGCCGGGCTCGAGGTGATGCGCAGCCTGAATGACCTCGGCATCATCACCGAGGCGCCGATCGAACTGGTGAACTGGACCGACGAGGAAGGCAGCCGCTTCGGCAACAGCCTGATGGGGTCCGGCGTCTGGTCCGGGGTCTATACGCAGGAAGCGATGGAGGCACTGACCGACCCCGACGGCATCACCGCCGGCGCCGCGCTGGACGCGATCGGCTATCGCGGCCCGGAGCCCGCGCGCCCGTTCCCGGCGGATGCCTATTTCGAGCTGCACATCGAACAGGGACCGATCCTGGAACGCGAGGCCAAAACCATCGGCATCGTCACCGGCGCCCAGGCGCAGGTCTGGTACGACGCGGTGGTGACCGGGCAGGACTCCCACGCCGGTACCACCCCCCCCTCGGCACGCCGTGACGCGCTGGTGGCGGCGGCGCGGATGATCGACCTGGTGGACCGGATGATGCGCGCGCGCGGCGAGGACGGGCGTGGCACGGTGGGCCAACTCTTCGTCTCCCCCAACAGCCGCAACGTGATCCCGGGCGAGGTGCGGTTCTCGGTCGAGTTCCGCCACCCCGACGACGCCGAGATCGATCGGCTGGCCGCGCAATTCCCGCGCGAGGCCGGCTTCATCGCCCGCGATTCCGGGGTGCGGCTGAGCCTGAGCCAGCGTCTGCGCAACCCGGCGCAACCCTTTGATCCCGAATGCGTCGATCTGGTTCGCAAGGCGGCATCCCGGCTGGGCTATCCGGCGCGCGAGATCGTCTCCGGCGCCGGGCATGACGCGGTCTATGTCGCCCGCCACGTGCCAACGGCGATGATCTTCACCCCTTGCAAGGACGGGCTGTCGCACAACGAGGCGGAATCGATCGAACCCCACGAGGCGGAAGCGGGCTGCCAGGTGCTGCTGGAGGCGGTGGTCGCGCGCGCCAATCAGGGCTGACCGGCGCCGCGCTCAGCCGCGCCCGGGCGGAAGCCCGAAGAACTCCAGAACCGCCTCCGCCTGACCCTCGATCATCACCTGCCCGCCGGCGATGCGGCATCCCGCCTCGGCGGCGGCGGCGAGCAGCGGCGTCATCGGCGGTTTCGGCACGATATCGATCACCGCCGCCACCCCCGCGAGCGGGCCCAGCGGCGCCGCCAGCCCGTCGCCCGGGCGCATGCCCACCGGGGTCGCGTTGATCACGATGTCGTAGCCCCGCGCGACCGGCTCGGCCGCCGCTCCGGCGCAACCCGGCGCTGCCTCCCGCACCCGCGCCGCCAGCGCCTCGCCGCGCGCCCGGTCCAGATCGTGGATGCCGATCCGCGCCGCGCCGGCGCGCGCCAGGCTCACGCCGATCGCCCGGCCGGCACCGCCGGCGCCAAGCAGCAGGACCGAGGCCCCTTCGGGTGACACCCCAAGCCCCGCCAGCGCCCGCAGCAGCCCGACCCCGTCGAACATGTCCGCGGTCCAGCGCCCATCCGCCTCCCGCCGCAGCGCATTGGCCGCGCCAACAAGGGCCGCGACCGGGCGCACCGTGTCCGCCAGATCCAGGACCCGTTGCTTGAACGGGATCGTGACCAGCAGGCCGTCCAGGTTGCCGAGCCGCATCAGTCCGGCCATCGCAACCTCGAACTCCGCCTCCGGCACATGGAACGGCAGCAGCACCGCGTCCGCGCCCGCCGCCGCGATGCGCGGGTTGCAGGCCTGCGGCGATCCCACCTGGGCGATCGGATCGCCGACGATGCCGAGCAGCCTTGTGCGTCCAGTGATCCCGGGCATCACGCCAGCCGCCGCCGGGTGCGCGCGAGCCCGCCCTTGGCCGCGAAATCGCGCGCGAGCCCCATCGGCTCGGGCGCGAACAGGCGCGGGTCCATCGCGGCAAGCCGCGGCGAGACGCGCGGGCGGAACGCCATCCGCCCGAGCACGTCGCGCTCCAGGTCGATCCCCGGCGCGATCTCGGTCACTTCCAGGGTGCCGTCCACGGCGCGCAGCACCGCGCGTTCGGTGACGAACACCGCGCGCCGTCCTTCGCGTTCGGCGAAGCCCGCATGGTAGCAGATCTGCTCGATCGCCGGGACGAACTTGCCGTGCCGCCCTTCGCTGACGATACGCAGCCCGCCCTCAGCGCAGGCCACCTCGAGCCCGCCGGCGGTGAAGGTGCCGCTGAAGACCACCGTGCGGGCGCTCTGGCTGATGTTGATGAACCCGCCGATGCCGACGATGGTGCGGCCGAACCGGCTGATATTGACGTTGCCCGAAGGATCGACCTCGACGAAGGAGAGAAACGCGAGATCGAGCCCGCCGCCGTCGTAGAAATCGAACTGGTAGGGCTGATCCACCGCGGCGGCGTAGTTCTGCGCCCCGCCGGAATCGGGACCGGTGAGCGGCGCGCCGCCGATGAAGCCCTGCTCGTTGGTCAGCACGACGCGATCGAGGATGCGCTCCTCCGCCGCCACCGCCGAGATCCCGGTCGAGATGCCGGCGCCGAGATTGCAGATCGCGCCGGGGATCAGTTCCATCGCCGCGCGGCGCGCGATCACCTTGCGCGGGCCGAACGGCAGTGGCCGCAACGCATCCTCCGGCACGCGCAGTTCGCCGGCATAGCTGGGGCTGTAGTCGGTGGCATAGGTCTGGCGCTGCTCCGGATCGACGACCACGTAATCGACCAGGATGCCGGGTATCTTCACCGCTTTCGGCGGCAGGGTACCCCGCTTGGCGATCCGCTTGACCTGCACGATCACGATCCCGCCCTGGCGGCGCGCGGCCTGGGCGGTCGAGATCATCTCGCCCAGGATCGCCTCGCCCTCCATGGTGATGTTGCCGTCCTCGTCGGCCGTCGTGCCGCGCAGCAGCGCGACGTCGATCGGGAACGGCTTGAAGCGCAACCATTCCTCGCCACCGATCTCGATGCGTTCGACCAGATCCTCGCGCGCGCTCGGGCTCTGCCGCCCGCCGCCGTGGCGCGGATCGACGAATGTATGCAGCCCGGTACGGGTGATGAGGCCGGGCCGTCCGGCGGCGATCTCGCGCATGATCTGCGACAGCACGCCCTGCGGCAGGGTGTAGGATTCGATCCGGTCGGCGAGCGCGAGGCCGATCAAAGGCGGGCTGTCCACCAGCGCGCTGGTGATGCTGCGCCGGAGCATCCCGGGATGCGAAAACCGGGCGGCGCCCTTCTCCGCCCGGTTGCCGAGGCCGACCACGTGGATCAGGCAGAGATCCCGCGGCGCGCCTTCGGCCAGAAAGCGCTGTTCGATCCGCTCCAGGATCGCTTCGGGGATTGCGTGACCGCCGCCCGAGCCGCTGACGACGACGCTGTCGCCCGACCGCACCAGAAGCGCCGCATCCGCGGCCGAAATCACGTCCATCCTTCGCCTCTCCCGCTCGGCTGCGCGCCGCGCTTGACCTCGCAGCCGGCCCAATGTAATCGGTTACATAGAGCCGCCGCTCGGCGCCTCTGTCAAGCCGCCACCGGGCGGTCGCGCCACGCGGAAGGGCACCCCATGCCGAACTCCGGACTGGATTTCGTCGAAGTCGGACAAAGCTACAAATTCGCCAAGACGGTGGGTGAAACCGATGTCACCCTGTTCGCCGGCATCACCGGCGATTTCAGCGACACCCATATCAACGACCAATACATGCGCGAACGCTCCAACCTCGGCGGACGGATCGCGCATGGCGCCCTGATCGTCGGTTACATGTCCACCGCCTCCACCCTCAGCATCGCGCAGGTGATCCACCGCGAGGGGCTGACCGATTTCCCGGTCTCGGCCGGCTATGACAAGCTGCGCTTCCTGCGCCCGGTGCCGCTTGGCGACACCGTCACCGTGACCTACACGGTGGCGCAGGTGGACCGCGCGCGCGGGCGCAGCGTCGCCAAGGTGGAAGCGGCCAACCAGCGCGGCGAACTGGTCGCGGTCGCCGAGCACATCATGCGCTGGTCGCCGAAACTCTCCTCCGACAAGGTCTGACCGCGATGGCCCTGATCGGCACCGGCGTGCTCGCCATCTGGAACGGGATCGCCCCCAATGGAACCAACTCGGGCGCGGAGGCCGATTTCCTCGCCTGGCACATGCGCGAACACATCCCCGAACGGGTGGCCGTGCCCGGTTTTCTGCGCGGACGGCGCTATGTCGCTGCCGACGGGCATCCGCAATACTTCAACTTCTACGAGGCCGATACCGCCGACGTCTTCACCTCGCCCGCCTACCTCGCGCGGCTGAACGATCCCACCCCCTGGACCCGGCGCGTGGTGGCGCATTTCACCGACACCTCCCGCACGCCCTGCGACGTCGCGGCGACGCGCGGCCTCGGCGAGGGCAGCTGGATCGAGGCGATCCGCCTCGAGCTTCCCAACAGCGATCGCTTTGCCGCGGCGGCCGAGCGCGAGCTGCTACCGGCGCTCTGCGCCGCGCCCGGGATCGTCGCCGCGCATCTGCTGCGCGGGCGCACCGAAACCCGCACCGTCACCGCCGAAACGAAGCTGCGCGGCCAGCCCGATCAGCTCGCGGGCTGGATCCTGCTGGTGGAGGCGGTGGACGCCGCGATGCTCCGAGATCTGCGCGCGAGAAAGCTGACGGACGCGGCATTGCAGGCATTGGGCGCGCAGGGGATCGAACGCGGCCTCTACGCACTCCAATTCTCGCTCTCGCGCGCCGAGCTGGATCGCGCGGCGGCCAGCACCTGAGCCGTGGCGCGCGGCGAGGCTGCCCCGTCCTTCGGCAAGGCCCCCAGCTTGCGCCAGGTGGCCGAGATCGCCGGCGTCTCCACCGCCACCGTCTCACGGGTGATGAACACTCCGGATCTGGTCTCGGAGGCGCTCCGCCAGCGCGTGGCCGCGGTGGTGGAGCGGCTGGGCTGGGTCCCGGACGGCGCGGCGCGGGCGCTGGCAACCCGCCGCACCGGCACCATCGGTGCGATCTTCCCCACCCTCACCCACGGCGATTTCGCGCGCGGGCTGGAAGGCTTGCAAGCGGAACTCACCCGGCTCGGCTTCACCCTGCTGCTCGCCTGCTCCGAATACAGCCCCGAGCAGGAGTATCGTCAGGCCCGCAAGCTGGTGGAGCGCGGCGTTGACGGCATCGTCCTGGTCGGCTCCCTGCACCACCCAAGCCTGCCCGCCCTGCTCGCGCGCAACCATGTGCCGCTGGTCGAGACCTTCGTCTTCGATCCGAACCGGCCGGGCACCTGCGTCGGGCCGGACAATCATCGCGCCCTGTTCCGCCTGACCCGCCATCTGATCGGGCTCGGCCACCGGCGCATCGGCGTGATCGCGCAGGATGCGACCGCGAACGATCGCGCCGGCGCCAGGCTGGCCGGCATCCGCGATGCGCTGGCCCAGCACGGGCTGGCGGTCCCGCCCGCGCATTACGCCGAGGGACGCTGGACCATCCGCGAGGGCCGCACCCTGTTCCGACGGATCGCCGCCACCGACCCTCCCCCCACCGCGCTGATCTGCGGCAATGCCTATCTCGCGGTCGGCGCGATGCTGGAAAGCCAGGCGATGGGCATCGCCGTGCCGGGCGCGATGTCGATCGTCGGCTATGACGATATCGAACTCATGGCCGAATTGCCGATCCCGATCACCACGGTGCGGGTCGCGGGCGACGAGGTCGGGCGCCGCGCCGCGCGCCACCTGGTCGCGCGCCTGCGCGGCGAGGCACCGACGGAAGCGGCGGAATGCGAGGCCGAACTCGTCCTGCGCGCCTCCTGCGGGAAGCCGCCTACCGTCCCAGATACGTATCCGCCACCCGCTTGTCCCCCGCCAGCTCCGCCGCCGTACCGGACAGCACCATCCGCCCGTGATCCATCACATAGGCGCGGTCGGCCGCGGAAAGCCCCAAGGTCAGGCTCTGCTCCGCCAGCAGGATGCTGACCCCCTGCTTGCGCAGCGCCGGGAAGGTCTGAAACACCGACAGCACGATCCGCGGCGCGAGGCCGGTGGAGGGCTCGTCCAGCAACAGCACCCGCGGGTCGGTCATCAGTGCGCGGGCGATCGCGACCATCTGCTGTTCCCCGCCCGACAGCGTGCCGGCACGCTGGCCCAGCCGCTCGGCCAGCACCGGGAACATCTCCAGCACCGAGGCGCGCAGCTCCGCCCGGCGCGCCGGCGCGCAGACCTGCCCGCCGAGTTCCAGATGATCGCCCACCGACAGGCGGGGAAACAACTCCCGCCCGCTCGGCACGTGGCCGATGCCGGCGCGGGTGATGCGATGCGCCGGCCGGCCGGCGATCTCCTCCCCACGCAGGCGGATGCTGCCGGCACGCGGGGCCAGGAGGCCGGCGATGGTGCGCAGCAGCGTGGTCTTGCCGGCGCCGTTGGCGCCCAGCACCACCACCACCTCGCCCTCTCCCACCTCCAGGTCCACCCCTTGCAGGATGGTGAGCGGGCCGATCCCGGCCACCACCCCGGACAGCGACAGCGCGGCGCTCACAGCGCTTCCCCCAGATAGGCCTTCACCACGTCGGGATTGGCCAGCACCTCGCGTGGCGGCCCCTCGGCGATGATGCGGCCGAAATCGAGCACCACCATCCGGTCGCAGAGATCGACCACGGCGGCGATCACGTGCTCGACCAGGATGGTGCCGGCGACCCCGAATTCAGGCAGGCGGCGCACCACCGCGCGTACCGTCTCGCGTTCCTCGGCGGTCATGCCGGCCATCACCTCGTCCAGCAGCACCACGGTGGGTTGCAGCCCCAGCACGCGGGCAAATTCCAGTTGGCGCTGATGCCCCGGGCTGAGGCGGCTGGCGGGCAGCGACCACATCGGCGCCAGCCCCAGCGCCTCCAGCACCCAGGCGGTATGGGCCTCGGCGCGATCGGCCTGCCGGCCATGACGGCTGGCCAGCAACACGTTCTCCCACACCGTGAGCGAGGGCATCAGGCGCGGGATCTGGAAGCTGCGCGCCAGCCCCTGCCGGGCACGGCGGAAGGTCGGCAGCGCGGTGATGGTCTGACCGAGATACACCACCTGGCCGGCGGTGGGGGTGACGAACCCGGTGATGGTGTTGAAGAGCGTGGTCTTGCCGGCGCCGTTGGCACCGATCACGCACAGCGTCTCCCCGGGCGACAAGGTCAGCGACACCCCCGAGAGCGCGGTCAACCCGGTGAAGCGGACAGTGATATCGCGCAGTTCCAGCAGCGCCCCCGGCGGCGGCGCGGCCCCCGCCGGCGGCGGTGCGCCACGAATCTCCCCGCGCGGGGCGCGCACCACCGGGCGGCGCAACCAGCCGAAGCGATTGGCGATGCCGTTCAACCCGCCCGGGAAGGCCAGCACCGTGGCGACCACCACCACCCCATAGAGCGCCAGTTGCAGATTGGGGAAGGACACGCCGAACTGCTCGCCGGCCAGCATCAGGATCAGGGTGCCGAGGAACGGCCCCCACAAGGTGCCGATGCCGCCGAACAGCACGAAGACCACCACTTGCAGGTCGAGCGAGGGGTTGAACGCGCTGGACGGGTCCATGTAGCTGCGGTTCCAGGCTACCAGCCCACCGGCGATCGCCGGCAGCGCGGCGCTCAGCATGAAGGCGATCACCTTCACCCGGGTCGCCGGCACGCCGAGGGCGGCGGCGGCCTCCTCGTCCTCGTTGAGGCTCATGGCATCGAGGCCGAAGCCGGAATGGGTGAAAAAAGCGGTGATGCCGAACGCCGCCAGCGCCAGCAGGCAGGTGGCGTAATAGATCGGCACCGGCATCAGCGCCGAGGGCAGGCTGAGGCCGAGCGAGGCGCCGGCGAAACCCCAGATGTTGAAGACCACCGAAAGAATGCGCGCCAGCCCGAGCATCCCGAGGGCGAACAGAATGCCGCGCAGCCGCAGCATGATCGGCCCCAGGATCAGCCCCGCGAGCGCGCCCACGACGCCGCTGACCAGCACCGCGAGGTACCACGGCACCGCGGTGTGGATCACCAGCAGCGCGGTGGTGTAGGCGCCGATGCCGTAGAACGACACCTGGCCGAACGAGAGATAGCCGGTGAACCCGCTGATCAGGTTCCAGCCATAGGCGAGCACGATCGCGGTGAGGGTGTCGGTGGCGAGCTGCAGGATATATCCGGTGCCGAGGAGCGGCATCGCGGCCATCAGCGCCAGGATGACGGCGCCGCCGAGGAGCGCGGGCAGCCGGCGGGCGGGGGCTTTTGTGTCCATCGGTCTATCGCACCCGCCGGAAGCGCCCTGGCAGCGCCACCATCACCGCCAGCAGCAGCACATAAGGCAACACGTATTCCGCGTTGCCGCCCAGGTAGTAGCCGGCCACCGACTGGGCGATGCCGAGCAGCACCGCGGCGATCGCCACCCCCACGTAATCGCCGAGCCCGCCGAGGGCGATGATGACGAAGGCGAGCAGGTTCAGATCGGCCGCGGTCTGCGGCGCGACCGGCATGATGACGATCACCAGCGCCCCCGCCGCCGCCGCGAGCCCCACCCCGATGGCAAACGCGGTGACCCGCACCCGTGCCACATCGATGCCGCAGCAGATCGCGCCGGTGGGGCTTTGCGAGGCGGCCAGCAGCGCCTTGCCCGACATCGTGTGGTTGAGCCAAAGGTAGAGCAGCGCCGACATCCCGGCGGCGAAGGCGCCGGCCACCACCAGCGCCTTGCCGAAGGCGAGCGAGCCCAGCGTCCAGCTCGATTGCAGATACGGCACGGAGACGAAATCGGCGCCGAACAATTGCAGCGCCAGTTCGATCAGGATGTAGGACAGGCCGAAGGTCACGATCAGGCTCAGCAGTTCGGATTTCGATCCGCCGGCGCGCATCACCGGTTCGATCAGCAGCCGCTGGCCGACCGCGCCGGCGAGTGCCGCCGCCACGAAAGCGATCGGCACCGCCAGCAGCGGACTGGCCCCGGTCTGGGCGGTGAACCAGTAGGTAAACAGCCCGGCCAACGCGATCACCGCGCCATGGGCGAGGTTCACCACCCCCATGACGCCGAAGATCAGGTTCAGGCTCTGCGCGACCAGCACGTAGAGCCCGCCCAACAGGACGCCGTTGACCAGCAGTTGCAGCGCCAGCATTCCCACCTCGGGTTGCGCTTCGGATACGAAAACTCCGGGGCAGCGATGCCGCCGCCCCGGAGGTCGGGTTCGTCAAGCCGTCGGATCAGTGGCCGGTATAGGGGATTTCCGGCTTCGCCTGCGCCAGCGCGGCGGGGCGGATCAGCTTCAGCACGCCGTGCTGCACCTGCACCATGTCTTGCACCGCGCCGATGGTGTGCCCGTAAGCATTATCATGGATCTTGCCTTGGATGGTCGAAACGGAATGGGTCACGATCCAAGCCCGGATCTTGTTCTGATCGAGCGAATGGGTCGCGGTCACCGCGGCGCCCAGCACCTGGATGGCCGTGAAGCCGGCGGCGGCATGATAGTCAGGCAGCGAATGGAACATCTTCTCGTAGGCGGCGATGAAGGCTTTGTTCCCGGGGGTCTTGAAATTGAACCACCATCCGGAATTGCTATAGACCCTGTTGGAGAGCGGCCCCAGCGCCTTCAGATACGCCGCTTCCACCGGCCCCACCGTCTCCCCCAGGAAGCGCGGCGCGAAGCCCTGTTCGTGCAGCGAGCGCACCAGATTGACCGAGTCCGGATAGTAGCCGCATTCCAGCACGACATCCGGCTTGGCGTTCTTGATCGCCAGCGCGATCGAGGAAAAATCGGTCTGCAGGGTGTAGGTGGTGCTGTAGGCGATCTTCAGCCCGAGCTGCTTCGCCTGCGCCACCCGCGCATGATAGCACGCCAGCGAGTATGCCGACTCCAGCCCCAGCAGCGCCACCGATTTCGCGCCGCTCGCCTTCGCCAGCGGCAACAGCTGGTGCAGATAGGTGGTGGAATCCGCCGTATTCATCAGGTTCCACTTGTTGCCCTTCTCGTAGATGTCGGGCACCGAAGCGCCCGGCTCCAGCGTGGCCATGTGGTATTTGTTGATGAGCGGCGCGATGGCGATGGTCACCAGGCTGGAATAGGGGCCGAGCAGCAGGTTGACTTTGTCGAGCGTGATCAGCCGCTGATAGAGCCGCACCGCGGCACCCGGGCTGCTCTTGTCGTCGTAATACTTCAGCACCAGCTTGCGCCCCAGCCAGCCGCCATGGGCGTTCACCTCGGCGATGCCGAGCTGGATGCCTTTCAGCTGATAGCTGGCATCCGTGGCCAGCGGCCCGGTCTCGGAAATGGTGGTGCCGATGACGATCGGCTTCGCGGCTCGCGCCGCCCCGGCCCCGCCGGCCAGCATGGCGAGACCGCCCAACAGCGGTGCCGCCAAGCGTACCGCACCGCGAAACGTCAATGCCAAGCGTGAAGATGTCATGCCAACCTCCTGCCTTCCCGGAGTTGTTTCCCTGCGTCATCAATACCGCGGGCCGACGCCACGTCAACCCGGCGTACCCGCGGCGGGTCTGAATCTTCGGTAATCCCCCCACGCTACTCCGTCGGTCGCGTTGCCAAGGTTCCGTCCGCCCGCTCCACGATCGCCGCCACCCGCGCTTCCGCCTCCGCCAGCTTGGCCTCGCAATGCCGGCGCAGCGCGGCCCCCCGCTCATAGGCGGCGATCGCATCCTCCAGCTTCTGCTGCCCGCCCTCGAGCCCGCGCACGATTTGTTCGAGCTCGGCCAGCGCCGCCTCGAACGACAGGGTGGTCACATCGGCGGAATCGGCCATTCCAGGTCTCCGTTTCGGTTGCACGCGCCTTGCCGGTGCGGCATCAAGGCCCGACAATACCGTATCCCGAAATGCCGGACAGGCCGTGTTCGACGCCGACGCCCCCGCCCCGCCCGACCCGCCACCCCGGCGCCCGCCGCCGGGGCCGCTGTTCGCCGCCCTCGACCTCGGCACCAACAACTGCCGGATGCTGCTGGCCGCCCCGCAGGCGGACGGGTTCCGCGTGCTCGACAGCTTCTCCCGGGTGGTCCGCCTGGGCGAGGGGCTGCACCGGACCGGGCGCCTCTCGGATGACGGCGCCGCCCGCGCCCTCGCCGCCCTCGCCGCCTGCGCCGAGCGCCTCGCCCGCCGCCCGGTCCAGGCGGTGCGGGCGGTCGCCACCGAAGCCTGCCGCCAGGCCACCAACGGCCAGGCCTTCCTGCGCCGGGCCCGCGCCGAGACCGGGTTGCCCATCGAGCTCATCTCCCCGCGGGAGGAAGCCGGGCTGGCGCTGGAAAGCTGCGCCGGGCTGCTCACCGGCGGGCCGCGGCGGGCGCTGCTGTTCGACATCGGCGGCGGCTCGACCGAGCTCGCCTGGGTGCGGATCGATCCGGCCGGCGAGGCGGTGATGATCGGCTACCTCTCGGTCCCGGTCGGCGTGGTCACCCTCGCCGAGCGCTTCGGGCTGGATGCCGGCCACGACCCGGCCGGCTTCGCGGCCATGGCCGAGGATTTCGCCGCCCGCCTGACCAGCTTCGAGCGGGTCCACTGCATCGCCCAGGAAATCCGCCAGGGCGGGGTCTATCTGCTCGGCACCTCGGGCACCGTCACCACCCTGGCCGGCCAGGCCCTGAAGCTGCCGCGCTACCAGCGCGACCTGGTCGATGGCACGGTGCTGCCGATCGAGGTCGCCGACGACGCGCTCGACCGGCTGCGCGGCCTCGGCCGGGCCGGGCTCGACGAGCACCCCTGCATCGGCCCCGAGCGGGCCGATTACGTCCTGCCCGGCTGCGCCATCTTCGCCGCCATCCGCCACACCTGGCCGGCCGAGCGGCTGATCGTCGCCGATCGCGGCCTGCGGGAGGGGATGCTGCTGCGGCTGATCCGCGCCTGGCGCGCGCGGCGGTTCCGGTGACCACGCCCGTCGCCGGCCGCGGGCTGCATGTCGCGCTGCGCTCGGGCGCCGGGCGCACCCCCTCCTCCCGCCGCTGGCTGGAGCGGCAGCTGAACGATCCCTACGTGCGCGCCGCGCAGCAGCGCGGCTGGCGGTCGCGCGCCGCCTTCAAGCTGCTCGAACTCGACCAGCGCTTCCAGCTGATCCCGCGCGGCGGGGCGGTGCTGGACCTGGGCGCGGCCCCGGGCGGCTGGGCCCAGGTGGCGCTGGCCCAGGGCGCGGCGCGTGTCGTGGGCGTGGACCTGCTCCCGATCGACCCGCTGCCCGGCGCCAGCTTCCTGCAAGGCGATTTCCACGACCCGGAGATGCCAGCCCGCCTGGCCGCTTCCCTGGGCGGGACGGCGGCGCTGGTGCTGTCCGACCTCGCGCCCAACACCACCGGGCACACGGCGACCGACCATGTGCGCATCATGGCGCTGGCCGAGCTGGCGCTGGACCTCGCGGCGGCGGTGCTGGCCCCGGGCGGGGCCTTCGTCACCAAGCTGTTCCAGGGCGGGGCGGAGCGGACCATGCTGGCGCGATTGAAGCGGGATTTCGCCACCGTGCGTCACGCCAAGCCGCCCGCCAGCCGCAAGGAGTCGCGGGAACTTTACGTGGTGGCCAAAGGCTTTCGCGGTCAGACCTGAACCATCACCCGAACCAGCCCCAGCACCGCCGCCGCCAACGCCCCGGCGATCAGGTCGTCCCCCATCACCCCCCACGCCCCGTCCCGCCGATCCGCCCAGCCCACCGGCCCCGGCTTGGCGATATCGAACACCCGGAACAGCACGAACGCCGCCAGCAACCACCCCCAGCCCGGCCGCGGCACACCCAGCAGCGCCACCAACTGCCCGGCCAGCTCGTCGATCACCACGCTGCCCGGATCTCCCTCGATGCCCGCGCCGCGGATCGCCGCCACGCCGCCCAGGGCAGTGGCCAGGATCGCCCCCCACAGCACCGGCGCCGGCAGCCGCAGCAGCAAGGCGCCCAGCAGCACCGCCGCCGCCGAGGCCACCGTGCCCGGCGCGACCGGCGCGCGCCCCAGTCCGAACCCTTCGGCGATCCACCGGTTCATCCGTCCACCCGCGCCAGCAAGGCGGCGATCGCCGTGCTGGCCTCCGGTTCGGCCAGGCTCGGCGCATGGCCCACGCCGGCGATGGTGACGCTCGCCATCGCCCCATGCGCCGCCGCCATCCGCGCCAGAGTCTCGGCCGCCAGGATGTTGCTCAGCGCGCCCCGGACCACCAGCAGCGGCACCCCGGCCAGCGCGCCGAACAGCGGCCACAGATCGGGCGTGGGCGCATCCAGCAGCCGGGCGATCCTGGTGTCCCAAAGCGGGTGCCAGCGCCCGTCCGGCCCCGGAGCATAGGTCAGCGCCGCCATCGCCTCCCACGCCGCCCCCGCCAGCCCGAGCGGCGGCAGGATCGCGCGCAGATGCGCCACACAGGCGGCCAGATCCGCCAGCGCCGGGTCATCGGCCACGAAGCGGCGCACGAACCGCGCCCCCTCGGGGCCGATCTCGGGGCCGATATCGTTCAGCACCACCCCGCCCAGCAGCCCCGGCCGCGCCGCGGCCAGCCCCATCGCCAGCAGCCCGCCGAAGCTGGTGCCCACCACCACCGCGCGATGCAGCCCCAGCGCCGCGGCGATGTCCATCACGTCGCGCACGCAGGCCTCGGCCCCATAGCGCGCCGGATCGGCGCCCGCTGGCAGCCGGAACGAGGCCCCGCGCCCGGCATAATCCAGCGCCACCACCCGCCGCCCCGCCGCCGCCCCGGCCGCGAGCGGAGCGAAATCCCCCGCCGTGCGCACCAGCCCGGGCAGGCACAGCAGCGGCCGGCCGGCGGCATCCGGGTTCCAATCCAGAACCCGCAACATCCCGCCATCCCACGCCGAAAGCCGATGCGCGCGCGGCGTCACCGCCCCTTCCCCAGCCACTGCGCGGTCAGCGCCGGCGCGGCGGTCCCGGTGCGGGCCAGGTAATCCACCACCCCCTCCAGCACCCGCTGCACGTAGTTGCGCGTCTCCGGGTAGGGAATGCGCTCGATCCAGTCGATCATCCGGCGCGGATGGCCGCGCGGATCGCCATTGACCGCGAGCCATTGGTCCACCCGGCGCGGCCCGGCATTGTAGGCCGCCACCGCCAACGGCAGCGACCCGCCGAAGCGGTCCAGCAGCTGCCCGAAATACGCCGCCCCCAGGCGGATATTGCGGGCCGGATCGGCGGTCAGCGCGGTCAGGCTGACCCGAGCCCCCAGCCCGCGCGCCACCTGCGCCGCCGTGCCCGGCATCAGCTGCATCAGTCCGCGCGCGCCGGAGGGGCTGACCGCGTCGGGATCGAAGCTGCTCTCCTGGCGGATCAGCGCCAGGATGACGGCGGGCGCCACCCCGTCATCCGGCGGCGCGGCGGCCACCGGCCAGCCGGCCACCGGCAGCAGCGTCCCCTCCATCCCGGCGCGACGGGCGATGAATACCGCGGCCGATGGAATATCCAGCGCCAGCGCCAGCCGTGCCGCGAGCGTCTGCGTGGCCGGATCGGCCGAAAGAGCCGCCACCCGGAGCAGAAACGCGCGGGCACGGCCCGGCTGGTGCCAAGCCGCCAGCAACAATGCGGCGCGCACCAGCGGGCGCGCGGTGAACGCCGCGGCCTCGGCCGGGGTGAAAGGCGGGTCGGTCCGCCCGCGCAGCAGCGCCACCGGCGCCAGCCCCAGCGCGCGCGCCGCCAGCTGCCCGTAGAATGTGGTGGGATCGCGGGATGCGGCCCGATATTCCCCCGCCGGATCGGCCCCTGAAGCGGCGGCGGCCCGACCCAGCCAGTAATGCTCCCGAGCCTCGGTGATCACCGCCCGCGAGACCGCCAGGCGATGAAACTGCGCCGCCGCGACCGCCGGCCGATGCAGCGCGGTGAGGGCGATGAATCCGGCGAGGAACCCCGACGACGCGACCGTGCCCGGGGCGGTCTGCGCGCGGTCGTCGGCCAGCGCATAGGCGCCGGCGGCATCCCCCGCCGCCCACAAATCCCGCGCCAGCACCTGACGAACCGGCCAGAATCCAGCCCGCTTGGCGGGCGGCGCCGCGGCCTCGGCGGCGAAGCCGGTGGCGCGCCAGAACGCCGCGGCGGCCATCGGGTCCTTCGCCTCCAGCCGCTGCGCCATCGCCAGCACCAGCCCAGGTGCGGCGCGGGCGGAGGCCGGCAGCGCCCGATACCGCGCGGCGGCATCCGGTGCCCCCAGGCGAAACGCCAGCGCCACCTCCGCCCCGGCCCGGGCCGCCGGCGGCAGCCGCGGCAGCAAACCCCGTGCGGCGGCCGGATCGGAGCGCAACAGCACCCGGAATCGGGCCAAGGCATCCGCGGCGGTGAACCGTGCCCCCCAGCGCCGGGCAAATATCGGGTCCAGCAACCCGCCGGCCCAGGCTTCCTGGGCCGCACGCAGTGCCGCCGGGCCCGACAACAGCCCGGCGCAATTCGCCAGCGCCGCCGGCAGACGCGCCCGTGGGCAGAATTTCACCGCATCCGCCGGGTCGTTATCGGCCGCCAGCGCCTGCTGGAAGCGACGCGCCAGCACCCCCTGGTCCGGCCAATCCGGATGCGCGGCGCGAAACGCGGCGATCTCGCTCGGCGTGGCCGCACCCTCGGTCAGCAGCCGATAGAACCGCACCAGCAACCGCGCCACCGGATCGGCCATGCCGGCCACCGCGGCCCGCGCGGCCACAAAATCCCCGGCCGCGAGCAACGGCATCGGATCGCCGGCCCAGGCCGGGCGGGCGGCCAGCACCAGCACGGCGAGCAAGACCGCCCACCGACCGAACGCGCCCCCCCGCGTCCCCCCGTCATGGCCGGCCTTGCGCCGGCCATTCCCCCCCGAACCGGCGGCGCGGCGGCGCGCGCTCGAGCGGATGGCCGGCGCCGGGCCGGCCATGACGGCAGGGCACGCGGCTTCATCCCTGAAGGATCGGTCCGGCCAGTGGCAACTCATGCCCCCTTGTAGCCGCGCCCGCGCTTGCGGGGCATCCCCCTTGCGCTTAGCTTCCAGCCTTCGCCGCTGCCCCCGAGGGAGAAGTTCCGATGTTCAAGGGATCGCTCGTCGCCCTGATCACGCCGATGCGCGAAGACGGGTCGATCGACGAGAAAGCCTACGCCGAATTCGTGGACTGGCAGATCCGCGAAGGCACCGACGGCGTGGTTCCGGTCGGCACCACCGGCGAATCTCCCACCCTCAGCCACGACGAACACAAGCGCGTGGTGGAGATCACCATCGACGTCGCCAAGGGCCGGGTGCCGGTGATCGCCGGCGCCGGCTCGAACAGCACCGAGGAAGCGATCGACCTCACCCGCCACGCCCGCAAGGCCGGGGCCGACGCGGCGCTGATCGTCACCCCCTACTACAACAAGCCGACCCAGGAAGGGATGTATCTGCACTTCACCGCCATCGCCGATGCGGTCGATCTGCCGATCATCATCTACAACATCCCGCCCCGTTCCGTGATCGACATGAGCGTGGAGACCATGGCGCGCCTCGCCCGGCACCGCAACATCATCGGCGTGAAGGATGCCACCGCCAACCTCGCTCGCCCGCTGCAAACCAGGCGCGCCTGCGGTCCCGCATTCTGCCAGCTGTCCGGCGAAGACCACACCGCGCTCGCCTTCAACGCCGCCGGCGGGGTCGGCTGCATCAGCGTCACCGCCAACGTCGCCCCTCGGCTCTGCGCGGAGATGCAAGGCGCCTGGCGCGCCGGCCGCCTGCCCGAGGCGATGGCCATCCAGGACCGCCTGCTCGCCCTGCACGATGCGCTGTTCTCGGAAACCAGCCCGGGCCCGGTGAAATACGCCGCCAGCCTGCTCGGCAAGACCGCCAACAAGTGCCGCCTGCCCCTCGCCCCCCCCGCCGAGGCCACCCGCGCGCGCGTCCGCGCCGCCATGACCGAGGCCGGACTGCTCAACTGACCGCCACCACCCGCACCCGATGGCCGAGCCGAAAAAGAAAACCCTGATCGCCCACGGCATCGCCGCGCAAAACCGCAAGGCGCGGTTCGACTACGCCATCCGCGATACGCTGGAAGCCGGCCTGGTGCTCAAAGGTCCGGAGGTGAAATCCCTCCGCCTCGGCCGCGCCAGCCTGACCGACGCCTGGGCTGGCGAACGCGATGGCGAAATGTGGCTGTTTAACGCCCATATCCCCGAATATCAGGGCGGCGTGCTGTCCCGCTTCGAACCTCGCGCCCCCCGCAAATTGCTGCTCAAACGCAAACAACTGAGCTCGCTCTTCGGCGCCGTGGCCCGCGAAGGCATCACCCTCGTGCCCCTGCAAATCCACTTCAACGACCGCGGCCGCGCCAAAGTCCTGCTCGGCCTCGGGGAAGGCCGCAAAAAGGCCGACAAACGTGCCGCCATCGCCGAACGCGACTGGCAACGCGACAAAGCCCGCCTCCTGCGCGCCCGCGGCTGAGGCGGGGGGGAATCGGGGAGAGAGTGAAGGAAGGCCAAGGGGGCTTTGCCCCCCTGGACCCCCCACCAGGGGGATGGCCCCCTGGACCGCCATCAGTATGGTTCGGAGCGGGAGGGGTGTGGGCGGGTCTCGGGTGTGGCGGCGTAGGGCGGGCCTTT